>JALSTO010000059.1 GCA_026983685.1 Aquificaceae bacterium
CACCCTCCTTATGTTTGCCATCTACAGGCTCGGGAGCCACATACCCATACCCGGTGTTGATGTCATGGCTCTTGAGGACTTCTTCAGGTCCCTTCAGGGAACGCTCTTCAACCTCTACGATATATTCTCCGGGGGAAATCTTAGAAGGATGACGGTCTTCGCCCTCGGGGTCATGCCCTACATATCCGCTTCCATAATGATGCAACTCCTTACCGTTGCAATACCCGAGCTCCAGAGGCTCGCCAAGGAGGAGGGAGACTACGGAAGGTACAAGATAAACGAATACACCAAGTACCTTACCCTATTTGTTGCCTTTGTCCAGTCGGTAGGAATAGCATTCTGGCTCCAGAACCAGACCTCTCCAAGGGGCTTCCCGGTAGTTCCCGATGCGGGCTTCCTCTTCATAGCGGTTGCTGTCCTCACTCTCGTCGCAGGAACTATGTTCCTTGTCTGGATGGGTGAGAGGATAACGGAAAAGGGGATAGGCAACGGGATGTCCCTGCTTATCTTTGCGGGTATAGTTGCGAGCTTCCCGAATGCAGTCATAAGCCTGATAGACAGGCTCAGGAGCGGAGACCTGACTCCCTTTGCGGTCGCGGGTGCTGTCGTGATGGTCCTGCTGGTAATAGTTGGAATAGTTTACATACAGGAGGCGGAGAGGCGAATACCGATCCAGTACCCCAGGAGGATCGTCGGACGTCAGGAGTACAGGGGAGGTTCAACCTACCTTCCGATAAAGATAAACCCCGCAGGGGTCATTCCGATAATATTTGCCCAGTCGCTTCTCATAATACCTTCCAGCGTCCTCACCTTCATACAGCACCCTATAGCCCAGACTATATACGATGCCTTCAACCCTACTTCTATCTTTTACAACTTCCTCTACGTCCTGCTCATAGTCTTCTTCACCTACTTTTACACAGCGGTGATGATAAATCCCGTTGAGGTGGCGGACAATCTGAGAAAGGGTGGGGCATTCATACCCGGTGTCAGACCCGGTCTTGAGACCCAGAAGTTCCTTGAGATGGTCATAAACAGGCTGGTCTTCGTAGGTGCTCTCTTTCTGTCGGTTGTTGCTATAATCCCACTCTTTATAAGCTTTCAGTTAAACGTTCCCTTCTACTTCGGTGGAACAACAGCCCTGATAGTTGTTGGTGTTGCCCTTGATACGCTCAAGCAGGTTGAGGCTAACCTTCTGACCAAGAAGTACAAGGGCTACGTGAGGAAGAGGAGGTAGCTATGAACCTTGTTTTTCTCGGACCTCCCGGAGCTGGTAAGGGAACTCAAGCTAAGAAACTCGCTCAGGAGCTCGGTCTCGTTCACATATCCACCGGAGACCTCCTCAGGTCCGCGGTAAAGAACCAGACACCCCTTGGCAGGAAGGCTAAGGAGTACATGGACAGGGGGGAGCTCGTTCCCGATGAGCTGATAATAGCCCTGATTGAGGAGGTCATGCCAGAGGGCGGGGGTGTGATATTTGACGGATTCCCGAGGACTATAGCCCAGGCGGAGGCTCTTGAAAGGATGTTAGAGAGAAAAGGTCTGCACTTGGACATGGTGATCTTCTTTGACGTTGATGACGATGTGGTTGTTGAAAGGCTCTCGGGCAGAAGGGTGTGCCCGAACTGCGGAGCTGTCTATCATATAAAGTACAACCCTCCCAAGGAAGATGAGATATGCGACAGATGTGGGACCAGGCTTATCCAGAGGGAGGACGACAGAGAGGAGGTTGTCAGGAACAGGCTGGCGGTTTACAGGGAGCAGACCGCCCCCCTCATTGAATACTACGAGCGCAAGGGTATATTAATTAAGTTGGACGCATCAAAGGACATAGGAGAGGTTTACAGTGAGCTTCTGAGGTTGGTAAATGAAGAGAGGAATTGAACTTTACTCAAGAAAGGAGATAGAGAGGATAAGGAGAGCCTGTCAGGTTGTAGCAGAAGTCCTGCAGGCTGTTGCGGAGAACATAAAGCCGGGTATAACAGCCTGGGATATAGAGAGGATAGCCCGTGAGGAGGCGAAGAAGAGGGGAGCAAAGCCCGCCTTCTTAAACTACAAGCCTCCCTTCAGCAACGTGAGGTATCCTGCTGCCACCTGCGTATCTATAAACGAGGAGGTTGTCCACGGGCTCCCGAAGAAGGAGAGGATAATAGAAGAAGGGGACTTGGTAAGTGTGGATTTTGGTGCTATAATAGATGGTTACGCTGGCGATTCCGCCATTACGGTAGCGGTTGGCGATATAGACCCAGAAAAGAAGAGGTTGATGGAGGCTACTAAGAGGGCTCTGGAGAGAGCAGTGGAGAAGGCTTCTCCGGGTAACTGGCTTAGCGACATAGTGGAGGCTATACACTCAACGGCGGAGGAGTATGGGGTCTTTCCTGTCCTGAGGTACGGCGGACACGGTATCGGAAAGAGGGTTCACGAGGAACCCTTCATACCCAACAACAGGAAGGACCTCGGGAAGAAGAACATAAAGCTCAGGCAGGGCATGGTGATAGCCATTGAACCTATGTTCTCTCTCGGAACCGAGGAGACCGTTCACGATGGGGATGGCTGGACTGTCAAGACGGCGGACAACAGCCCGTCAGCCCACTTTGAGCACACGGTAGCCATCACAAAGGAAGGACCGGTGGTCCTTACGGAGATCTGATATGGGAAAGAAGAAGAAACAGGAGCATGAAAAGGAAAAGGGAATAATAATGGAAGGTGAAGTGGTTGAAGCACTTCCCAACGGTATGTTCAGGGTTCAGCTTGAGGGCGGGCACGAGGTTCTCGCCCACATATCAGGAAAGATGAGGATAAACTTCATAAGGATCCTCCCCGGAGACAGGGTCAGGGTGGAGTTATCCCCCTACGACCTTACCCGAGGAAGGATCGTCTATAGACTCTGAAGGAGGCGGATATGAAAGTCAGGGCATCGGTTAAGAAGAGGTGTGCCAAGTGCAAGGTTATACGCAGGAAGGGTAGAGTTTACGTTATATGCGAGAACCCGAAGCACAAGCAAAAGCAAGGATGACGGAGGTTCAGGTATGGCGAGGATAGCTGGTGTTGATCTTCCCGACAGCAAGAGGCTTGAGGTTGCCCTTACCTACATCTACGGTATAGGGAAAACCCGGGTAAAGGAGATATGCGAGGGGACAGGTATAGACTGCAGGAAGAAAGTGGGAGAGCTTACACCCGAAGAGCTCAACACCCTGAGGAAGTTCATAGACGAGCACTACAAGGTTGAGGGAGACCTCAGGAGAGAAGTTCAGCTCAACATCAAGAGGCTGATGGATATGGGATGTTACAGAGGTCAGAGGCATGCGAGAGGGCTTCCCGTCAGAGGTCAGCAGACCCAGACCAACGCCAAAACGAGGAAAGGTAGGAGAAGGTCTTCCTCTATGAGGAGGAAAGGTAAGTAAGGAGGAGGTCTATGGCTAAGAAGAAGAAGCAGAAGAGAACGGTTGCCAAAGGCATCGTTCACATTCATACCACCTTTAACAACACGATAATCAACGTTACCGACCCTCAGGGGAACACGATAGTATGGGAAAGCGGGGGAACGGTGGGTTTTAAGGGTACGAGGAAGAGCACCCCTTACGCAGCCCAGCTTGCAGCCCAGAAAGCCCTCAGAAGGGCGGTGAACGAGTTCGGGCTCCAGGAGGCTGAGGTCTGGGTGAAGGGACCTGGAGCGGGAAGGGAATCCGCTCTGAGGGCGGTATTTGCCTCAGGTATAAAGGTTACCGCGATAAGGGATGTAACACCCATACCCCACAACGGGTGCAGACCGCCAGCGAGGAGGAGAGTCTGATGGGAAGGTACATAGGACCGTGGGTTAAGCTGGATAGAAGATTTGGCGTTGTGGTCTCCGGAAAGAAGTCCGCCCCGAGGATACTCCAGAGAAGGAACTACCCTCCCGGACAGCATGGGAGGGTAAAGGGGAGGAGGAGGAAGCTGACCGAGTATGGCATACGTTTGATGGAGAAGCAGAAGCTAAAGTACCTCTACGGGGGTCTCAGGGAGAAGCAGTTCAAGAGATACTTTGACCTCGCAGCTAAGTCAAAGGAAAATACTGGAGATGTCCTGCTCCAGCTCCTTGAGAGGAGGCTTGATAACGTCGTTTACAGGCTC
>JALSTO010000060.1 GCA_026983685.1 Aquificaceae bacterium
CTCCTGTCCCCTTTACCACCTTCCCGTCAGCGTTGAGCCTGAGGAAGACCTGCCCGAGGGTCTCAAGGAGCGCTTAGCCTTTGCAAAGGAGAAACTTCAGGAGATCAAGGTTTTAAAGACCGCCTTCCGCGGTGATGAGGAGGCTCTAAAGGAAGTTAAGGAGAGCAAAAAGCTCCACGAGACAGCCTTCGGAGAAAACCCAGAGGTAAGGAGAAGGATAACAGCCCTCAAGGAGGAAGACTTCAGAAGGGACATGCCCTACAAGGAAAGGGACAGGCTTCAGAGGGAAGTGCTCAATCTCCCCCTCTTTCCAACCACCACCATAGGCTCTTACCCCCAGACCGAGGAAGTTAGGAAGATGAGAACCGCCTACAGGACGGGCAAGATTTCTGAAGAGGAGTACAGGAGCTTCATAAGGAAGCAGATTGAGAAGGTGGTAGCCTTTCAGGAGGAGGTGGGGCTTGACGTCCTTGTGCACGGGGAGTTTGAGAGAACCGACATGGTTGAGTTCTTTGCCTTCAAGCTGGACGGGGTCGCCACCACAAAGCATGGATGGGTTCTCTCTTACGGCTCAAGGGTTTACAGACCCCCGATAATCTACGGAGATGTCTCAAGACCCAAGCCCATGACCCTTGAGGAGATAACCTACGCCCAGTCCCTCACCGAGAAGCCCGTAAAGGGTATGCTCACGGGACCTGTAACCATACTAAACTGGAGCTACTACAGGGAGGATGTGCCCAAGAAAGAGATAGCCTACCAGATAGCCCTTGCTCTCCTTGATGAGGTGAGAGACCTTGAGAATGCGGGCATAAAGGTCATCCAGATAGACGAACCCGCCTTCAGGGAAGGTGTCCCCCTAAAGAGAAGGGACTGGCAGGAATACTTCAGCTGGGCTGTTAAAGCCTTCAGACTCTGTTCAAGGGCAAAGCCCGAGACCCAGATACACACCCACATGTGCTACTCGGAGTTCAACGAGATAATTGAATACATCTATCAGATGGACTTTGACGTTATATCCATAGAGGCATCACGGAGCAAGGGAGAGATAATATCCGCCTTTGAGAAGTTCAAGGGCTGGGACAGGCAGATAGGGATAGGGGTTTACGACATACACTCACCCGCAATACCCACCAAGGAGGAGATGAAGCTCGTAATGGAGAGAGCGATGAAGGTCCTTCCCAAGGAACTCCTCTGGGTAAACCCCGACTGCGGACTCAAGACAAGGAGGTGGGAAGAGGTTGAACCCGCCCTCAAGAACATGGTTGAGATGGCGAACGAGCTCAGGAGTGAGGTGATGGCGGGCATTTGACCTGGAACCTCCATCATAAAATCCTGAGCCTTGAGGTGAGAAAATCTAAAGGTATGAAGTGGATAAGACTGAGAAGATCAAAGATAAAGGTTTACGGAAAACCCGCCAAGATAATGATGAAGGGCATGACCGCCCCCGAAGAGCATACTCACTTCCTCCACAGCCTTCTTACAAACAACATCAAAAACCTCCAGCCTATGAGCTTCAACTACAACCTCTGGCTCAGGCAGAACGGTCAGCCCGTTGCGGACTTCTTCATCTACAAAGTAGACAACTACTACATCCTTGATACGGAGAAGCCTGCCCGAGAAGTAATAGAGGAATTCAACAGACTCAAGCTCTCTCTGAAGGTCTTCTTTGAAGACCTCACACCCCAGATGGAGCACCTCTTCGTATTCGGAGAAGGAAGTTCAGAGTTTCTGAAGGACGCCTTCGGCGTGGTTCCAGAGGACTTCAGGATAGCCGAGAAAGATGGCATCCTGATAGCGAAGAACCCGCTCCGCCTCAGGAGAGAAGGCTACGACCTTATGGGAGAGCTCTCTTCCCTTGAGCTTCCTGAGGGGGACTCCATGACCGAAGAGGAGTTTGAGGATCTCAGGATTGAGAGCTGTGTCCCGAGAATAGGAAAAGAGCTCAAAGAAGGCTTCTCACCCCTTGAAGCGGGTGTTCTGAACTACGCCATTGACATGAACAAGGGCTGTTACGTTGGTCAGGAGGCTATAGCCCGTGTTTACTTCCGTGGAAGGACACCGAGGGTTCTTGTGAGGATGGAGAGAGTTGAGGGAGAGCTCAGGGAAGGCGACAAGCTCAGAGAAGGAGGTAAGAACGTTGGGCTGATAACCTCTGTCAGCTTTAGCGGGAAGAAGGCTCTTGGCTACGTCCTGAGGAATGCTTACGAGGAAGGGAAGGAGCTTTTATCAGACTCGGGTAAGGTAAGATTGGAGGTGAGCTGTGAAGGAGGAGAGAGCAGAAGCTCTCCTTGAGGAGATACTGAGGGAAAGGTGCGAATCCCTGGAGAAGGAAAAAAGGGAAGACAGAACTCTATTCTTCTGTAGGGATGAGCTCGTTGGAAGCACAGCTCCGATCAACGAGGAGACCTTAGCTGTTACTGTTTACACAAAGAGCCTCGGGGACTCCATACACAAAAAGCTTGTAGAGAAGGGGAAGGAACTCTTCAACGGGGATATAAAGAGGGAAGGGACGAAGCTCTCCAGCGGTGTTGAAGGGAACTTCTATTACACCTTCCTTCATGTAAAATTATGAACAACAAGGAGGGAAGAAGATGGGAAGGAATGTAGAGTTTGAGGTAAGCGGAACGTCCGTCAGCGGATACCTTTCGGAGCCAGCCCAGAAAGGACCGGCAGTTATAGTGATCCACGAGTGGTGGGGTCTTGACTCACCACTGTCCAACATAAAGGAGCTCACCGACAGGTTCGCCCAAGAGGGCTTCGTTGCTTTCGCTCCCGACCTTTACAGGGGTGAGAGTGCGGATAATCCCGACGATGCGGGCAAGCTCATGACCGAGATGTTCCAAAACAGGATGGAAGATGTTGATGCTATGTTCAAGGCGAGCGTTGAGTACCTCAGGAACCTTGACCTGACCGACCCTGTGAAGGTGGGCGTAACGGGCTTTTGCTGTGGAGGCACACTATCCATGTACTTCGCCAGCAAGTTCTCGGACCTCATAGATGCGAGCGTTCCCTTCTACGGACTTCCCCAGCTGGCTCCCATAGACCCCAAGTCAATAAAGGTTCCCATATTCTTCATAATGGCGGAAAAGGATGAGTTCGTTAATAACGATTCTGTGATAGACATATTCAAAGAGGTCTGGAGAAACGGCGTTGAGGCACAGGCAAAGGTCTATGCGGGTGTTAATCACGCCTTCCTGAACGATAAGAGACCAGGAGTGTACGACAAGAGCTCTGCGGAGGATGCCTGGAAGCTGTGTGTTGAGTTCTTCAGAAGACATCTGGGCTGACTTCTGATACAATAAGAGACTTCTGGAGGTAAGAGATGGCAGCCTGTGAGATATGCGGAAAGAGGGTCATGCACGGAAGAAGGGTAACCTTCTCAGCGGAGAGGAACCCCAGAACCTTCAAACCCAATGTTCATAAAATGAGGGTCCGCCTCCCCGACGGGACCGTAAAGAGGATGTATGTCTGCACAAAGTGCCTCAAGTCGGGGAAAGTAGTAAAGGCTGCAAGGGTTCCCAAAGAGGCGTGAATGTCACTCAGATTTCTTCGCTTCCTCACATCAGGGGAGTCTCATGGCAGGGGATTGACCGCAATTCTTGAGGGTATCCCCGCCAACCTGCCTATTACCTCGGACTACATAAATAAAGAGCTCCGGAGAAGACAGAGGGGATACGGGCGAGGGGGCAGGATGAAGATAGAGAAAGACAGGGCGGAGTTTCTCTCGGGCGTTCGCTTCGGAAAGACCTTAGGCTCACCGATAGCCCTCTGGATAGAGAACAGGGACTGGGAGAACTGGAAGGACAAGATGGCACCTGAAGGTGAACCTTCAGAAAATGTTGTTCCTTTCACCAGACCGAGACCGGGGCATGCTGACCTGTCGGGGGGGATAAAGTACAACCAGAGGGACCTGAGGAACATCCTTGAAAGAGCATCCGCAAGGGAAACCGCAGCGAGGGTTGCGGTCGGTGCTGTATGCAAGAGGTTCTTGGAAGAGCTCGGTATAAGGGTGGGAAGCTATGTCGTCAGCGTAGGGAATAGAGAGGTTGAGGAGCTCAGGGATAAGAGCTACTTCGCTGACCCCGAGAGG
>JALSTO010000061.1 GCA_026983685.1 Aquificaceae bacterium
GTAGAGCTGTCTATAACGAGCCTGAGCTCCAAGGAGGCTGTGCTCCCTATTATCCTCTTTGCCCTTTTTATGTCAAGGAAGCCCGGAAGCTCAACTAGTATCCTCTCTTTACCGAGTCTGGTCACCACAGGCTGGGCAACCCCGAGACTATCTATCCTGCTCCTGAGAACCTCAATGGTCTGGTCCACTATGTCCTTCTTGAGCCTTTCAAGATAGGCGCTGGAAAAGGTAAGGATAAGGATTCCCTCTTGTTTCTCTTTAGCTTCAAGCTCCGGAACGAGCTTATTTATCTCTTCAATAATCTTAGGGAGCTCTTCTTCCTCAAGGTACTCAAGCTCAAGCCTGTCGGGGTAAGCTGTTATATCAAGTATCCTGAAGTTCTTTTCCCTCAGGGTCTTTTCTATTAGCCTCGCAGTCCTTTCGTACTCCTGCTCAACAGCCTTCTTGTAGTCTGGCTCAAGGACCATGGATATACCGCCCTTCAGATCAAGACCGAGGTTCACGGGTCTGTAGATGACTACTGCGATGGACAGGATAACGAGCAGTGCGAGGGCTATCAGGTTGTATGTTGTGTTCTTCACGGAGGACTATTCTAACCGCTGTGCTCCTTTCTGACAAGCTCCCTTACGAGGAGCCCATGCTTCACGCCCCAATCACCTACCCTGAGCCTATCCTTCCCGAAGACCTCAAGTATCTTTATGAACATCGCTATCCCAGAAACTATAACTTCAGCCCTTCTGTCCTCAATCTGCCTGTACCTCCTTCTCCTCTCCCTGTAGGGAAGGGAGACGAGGGTTTTAAACCACTTCCTCAGAGCACTGAGGGTAAGCTCCCTACCGTGGATCTTCCCGGGATCGTAGGGATAGACCCCGTACTCAAGGGCTGTAATGGTAGTTATCGTCCCACCAAGACCGATGAGCTCGTCCACATCCCTTCTCATGGGGGCTATCCTCTCCTCAAGGAAGCTTAAGAGCTTTTCTATCTCCTCTTCCGTTGGTGGGTCGTGCCTGAGGAACTCCTCGGTAAGGTTGACTATGCCTACAGGGAGGGATATCACACTTTCGGGCTCCATATCTCTGCCGAACACAAACTCCGTTGAGCCTCCCCCCTGGTCAACGACGAGGAAGTAGCCCTCGGGTCTGAGGGAGTAGGCGGTTGCGAGGAAGGCAAGTCTCCCCTCCTCCTCGGGGGTTATTATCCTCACCTCTATGCCTGTTCTCTCCTTTACGAGGTTGAGAAAGTCCTGAGAGTTCTCAGCCCTCCTGAGGGCTTCGGTTGCGACCGCAACTACCCTGTCCACACCGAGCCTCTCCATCTCCTTTTTATACTCCTCAAGAACCCGCAGGGTCTCTTCAACCCTCTCCTTATTTAGCCTTCCGCTCTCCTTTATTCCGCTTCCCAGAGAGGTTATGTAGCCTCTCTCAAGGAGGATGTGAATCCCCTCTTGGCTCACATCAGCAATGGTCAATCTTACTGAGTAAGAACCTATGTCTATGGCACCGACCCTCATATCTTTGACCTCTTTACGAAAGGATAGCTTCGCAGAACCGCCCTGAGCCTCCTCCCTCTTACCTCAAGTTCAACCTCGTTTCCTTCCTTTCTCTCCTCAATATCAATAAAGCACAGGGCTATACCCTTCTTAAGGGTGGGTGAGTATGTCCCGCTTGATACCCTGCCTATCTCTTTTCCCTGTTTGAGCACTGGATAGCCCTCCCTCGGGACTCCTCCTTTAACCATCTCAAGTCCGAAGAGCTTTCTCCTCACCTCCTTTGAGAGCATGGCGCTCTTTCCGAGGAAGTCCTTGGAGGTGTCAACGAAGCGGTCAAGGTTCGCTTCAAAGGGGGTTATATCCTCCGAAATCTCATGCCCGTAGAGGGGATAGCCCGCCTCTATTCTCAGAACGTCCCTCGCACCGAGTCCGCAGGGTTTTGCCCTCTCAATGAGGGCTTCAAAGAGCTCCACGCCTTCCTTCAGGGGAGCGTATATCTCAAAGCCGTCCTCCCCGGTGTATCCCGTCCTTGATACTATCGTTTCCCCGAAGGTTTTGAAGTGGTAGTATTTGAGCCCTTTGACATCGTAAAACTCCGACAGTATCCCCTCGCTGTCCTTTCCCTGAAGGGCTATCTGCACCATCTTTTCGGAAATGTCCTCTACAGGTGTGTGCTTACCTATCCACTCCCTGACCTTATCCCTGTTTACCGCATTCACGCACAGGAAGAACTCATCTTCAGAGAGCATGTAAATTGTTATGTCATCCTTCACCCCTCCCCTCTCGTTCGTCAGGAGGTTGTACTGAACCTTTCCGGGATAGAGCTTGGAAAGATTGTTGGTTGTTAGTTTTTGAAGCACGCGGAAGGCGTCCTTACCGGATACGAGAAGCCTTCCCATGTGGGAGATATCAAAGATCCCTGCGGAGTTTCGCACAGCAAGAGCTTCCTCCACGATGCCCTTGTACTGAAGGGGCATCTCCCAGCCGTGAAAATCCGTGAAGCGGGCACCGAGCCTCCTGTGAATTTCGTAGAGCGGTGTTCTCATGGGAGTATTTTAAAATCTTTTTTCCATGAAGAGAGAAGACTTACCGAAGGTCATAGAGATACTGAAGAGGCATTACGAGGGCTGGTCCGCGCCGGTTGTAACCCTTGTTGCCCAGCACACCCACGACCCCTTCAGGGTTCTCATCTGCGCCCTTCTCTCCACAAGGACGAGGGACGAGACCACGGCAAAAGTGTGTAAGAAGCTCTTTAAAAAGGTAAAGGGACCGGAGGACATACTCAGGCTATCGCTGAGCGACCTTGAGAGGCTCATCTATCCAGTGGGCTTTTACAGGAACAAGGCTAAGCACCTTAAGGAGCTGGCTGAGGCTCTCATTGAGAAGTACGGCGGGAAGGTCCCAAGCGATCGTGAAGAGTTACTTCAGCTACCGGGGGTAGGAAGAAAGGTGGCAAATCTCGTCCTTGCAGACGGCTTCGGCATACCCGCGATATGTGTTGATACCCACGTGCACAGGATAACGAACCGCTGGTGCCTTGTAAAGGCGAGGACTCCAGAGCAAACAGAGAAAGAGCTTGAGAGGATTCTACCGAAGGATTACTGGATAGTAATAAACAGGCTCCTCGTAGCCTTCGGTCAGAGGATATGCACACCTCAGAGACCCAAGTGTGGAGAGTGTCCGATAGAGAGATTCTGCGATAAGTGCCTTTAGCTATGCTCTCCTCCTATCTCAAAGTCTTCGGGCTTTATGTTCTCAAGCCACTCCCTGAGCCTCTGCTTTTCATCTTCCTCTTCAGGCTCGGGAACCCTTGACTTCTCAAGAACCTCTTCCGCTACAAAGATGGGAGCTCCAAACCTGAGGGCAACGTTTATGGCATCGCTCGGACGGGAGTCTATTACGAGGGTGTTGTTCCCCTGCACTATGTGGATCTCCGCATAGTAGGTGCTGTCCTTGAGGTCGTTGATCACGACCCTCTCAACGCTTCCTCCCATCTCGGTTATTATCGTCTTTAAAAGCTCGTAGGTCATGGGTCTGGGAGGCTCAACATCCTGAAGCTTCATGGCTATTCCGTTGGCTTCAAAGGCTCCTATCCATATCGGGAGTATAACTTCTTCGTCCTCCTTTGCCTTCAGAACCACTATCGGCATCTGGGACACAGGGTCTAAGGTAACTCCGTGTACCACCATCTCTATCATTTCACCACCTCCAAAACTTCACACTCCAAGTTAAAGGGCGTTGCCCTCTTTACCTTCACCTTCACTATCTTACCGAGCAGGCTCTCATCCCCCGGGAGGGTAGCCCACTTGTTGGTTGTAGTCCTACCTATGACGGTGCCGTCGCCCTTGGTCTCCTCAACGAGAACCTCCTGAACACTACCCTCATACCTTCTCGCTATCCTGCCCATGATAGCCTTCTGAAGTTCTAAGAGCCTTCCCATCCTCTCGGTCTTTACTTTGTCAGGTATCTGTCCTTCCATATCGTAGGCTGGTGTTCCAGGTCTTGGGGAGAACTTGAAGGAGAAGACCTGCTCAAACTCAACTCTTCTCAAAACATCAAGGGTGTGTTCAAAGTCTTCCTCGGTCTCTGTAG
>JALSTO010000062.1 GCA_026983685.1 Aquificaceae bacterium
GTATGGCTTATCCCCGCAGATTTGAGGACAGGCTGTACCTGCCGGACGCCCTCAGGATGCTTGAGGATTACATGAGGATAGACCTCAGGGACAGAGCTTCCCTCCTGAGAAAGGAGACCTTTATCCTTCAGGGAGAGGAGGACAGGATAGTGCCTCCCCTTGAAGCCTTCAAGCTCCACAGCCTGATAAAAGGTAGTAAACTTATAACTCTCCCCGGAGGTCATTTCCCTGCTGAAGATGAAAGGAGCTTACTCTCTACGCTTCTCAAGGTCAGCTCAGACGTACGATAGGTGGGCTCTGCCCCAGAGGGAGTCTGCAAGAATCCTCGCTGAGTTTGTAAAACCTGAGGGCACTGTTCTTGACTTGGGATGCGGGACGGGTTTTGTGTCCTCTTTCCTGCCGTCCGGCTGTGAGCCCGTTGGTCTTGACCTATCTAAGGAGATGGTAGCCCTTTACAGGGAGAGGTTCGGGAGGGGGATAGTCGGTGATGCGGAAGAGCTTCCTTTCAAGGACAGGAGCTTTGACTACGTTATGAGCAACTTCTCCCTTCACTGGACGGATGTAAAGAGGAGCTCTCATGAGGCTCTGAGGGTTGCAAGAAAAGGTGTCGGGATAGCCCTTCCTGTTGAGGGAAGCCTTGAAGTCTTTAACTTCCCCTTTCCTGAGGAGGATTTTGTTCTTTCTCTGTTCAGGGGATATGAAACCTCCCACTTTGTGAGGGAGATTGAGGTTCCCTTCAGGGGCTGGGACCTCGTCTGCTTTTTTCACTACACGGGAAGTTCCCTCAATCCGAGAAGGAGGCACCTTCTCACGAGGGAAAAGATACTCAACCTGATAAACTCTATAGAAGGGGCATACTTCCGTATGCTATTTTTGTATGTGAGGGTAGTATGAGGAGGTTAAAGATGAACGTGTTCGCCCTTACTGCATTTCTTATTCTCTCAATACTCGTCGGATGTAAAGCTCAGACAGGGGCGACCCAACCGGTTGATGAGAGCAGAATAAACGGCGGAGGCATCCTTGAGTCTTTCCAGAGGGAGCTTACCAAGGTTGTGGATAAGGTATCACCCTCGGTTGTTACCATCTTTGCGGTTCAGGAGGTTGAGTTCAATCCCTTTGAGGACTTTGACCTTCCCTTCAGGATACCTATAGAGCCCTTCAAGCAGGAGAGAAGGTCTCTGGGTTCGGGCGTTATAGTTAAGCACGAGGGAGGTAAGCTATACATACTCACCAACAACCACGTCGTTGAGGATGCCAAGGCTGTCACCGTCAGATTTGATAAGCACACCGAAAAAAGGGCAAAGATAGTGGGAACAGACCCCAAGACGGACATAGCGGTCCTTGAGGTGTCCGCCGAGGGCATAGAGAACGTAGATGAAAGGATAGCCAAGCTCGGAGACTCCGATAGTGTCAGGGTAGGTCAGCTCGCCATAGCGATAGGTAATCCCTACGGACTTGAGAGGACGGTAACCGTAGGTGTAATATCAGCCCTCAAGAGGAGCATTGGTATAACCCAGTATGAGAGCTACATACAGACGGACGCTGCTATAAACCCGGGGAACTCGGGCGGACCGCTTATAAACATTTACGGAGAGGTTATAGGTATAAACACCGCCATAGTTGCCTCCGGACAGGGTCTGGGGTTTGCCATACCGATAAACCTCGCCAAGTGGGTTATGGAACAGATTCTTGAGCACGGCAGGGTCATAAGAGGATGGCTCGGCGTTGTGATACAGGAGATAACTCCAGACATAGCGGAGGCTATAGGTGTCAAGGAGGGCATTCTGATAGCCCAGGTCCTCAAAAACAGCCCGGCGGACAAGGCAGGGCTCAAGGTCGGGGACATAATAGTTGCTCTGAACGGCAAGAAGCTTGACAGCGTGAGGGAGCTTCAGCTGAGTGTAATGAAGACGAAGCCGGGAACAAAGGTGAAGCTAACGGTAATAAGGAACGGCAAGAAGAAGGAGATAGAAGTAACCGTAGGAGAGCTTCCAGAGAAGGGCAGGAAGAGTCAGAAGACCGGAGAGTCGGAGGACCTCGGGCTCTCCCTTAGGGATCTCACCCCTCAGGAGAAGGCAAAGCTCGGGATTGATGGGGTTCTCGTTGTTGGAGTTGTGCCCGGGAGCTCTGCCCACAGGAGCGGGCTCAGACCTGGAGATGTTATAATGAGGGTGAACTACAGAAAGGTGGGGAGCGTTCGGGAGTTTTACCGCACCATAGAGAAACTGAAGGAGATGGGCAAAAGCAAGGTACTCCTTCTCGTTTACAGAAACCGCTCCAACATATATCTTGTGCTCAACCTGAGGTGAGGTAAACCATGTCTGACACGGAGCAGGAGCTTATAAACCAGTATCTTAAGAGGATATCCAAGATACCGCTCCTCACTCCCGAGGAGGAAAAGGAGCTTGCAAGACGAGCAAAGGAGGGAGACGAGGAAGCCCTCAAAAAGCTCGTTGAGTCCAATCTCAGGTTCGTTGTGAGCGTAGCAAAGCAGTATATAGGCTACGGGCTTCCCTTCTCGGAGCTCATAGCTGCGGGGAATCTCGGGCTTCTGGAAGCTGCCAAGAGGTTTGACCCCGAGAGAGGCGTCAAGTTCATATCCTACGCGGTCTGGTGGATAAGACAGGCTATAATGCAGGCTCTCTCCCAGCAGACGGGAGCGGTCAGAATTCCCCTGAAGCAGTCCCACCTCATCAGCAGGATAGGGACTATATACGCAGAGCTTGCCAAGGAACTGGAGAGGGAACCGACGCCCGAGGAGGTTGCGGAGTTTCTCACCAAGGACATGATAAGGAAGGAGCTGACAAAAGAGCTCGGAAGGGAGCCGACGGACGAGGAGGTTGAGAAGAAGTTCAAGAAGGAAGGTTACAGGGTGTCACCCGAAGAGGTTGAGAAGTACCTTCAGGTCTGCAGGATACCCTTATCCTTAGACGCTCCCGTCGGTGAGAACGAGGACACCTTCTTCGTTGACTTTCTGAGCCAGCACGGAACCGCGGAGGTTGAGGAGAGTGTCCTTCAGGAGGTCCTTGAAAAAGAGATATACGGACTCCTTGACAAGCTTCCCGAGAAGGAGAGGAGGGTGGTTGAACTTCGTTTCGGACTCAGAGGAAACGAGCCGAAGACCCTGAGGGAGATAGGTGATATACTCGGGGTATCAAGGGAGAGGGTCCGCCAGCTGGAGACGAGGGCTCTGAGGAAGCTAAGAAGCCTCGCCATGAAGAGACACCTGAAAGACTTCCTTAGCTGATATGGTAAGGGATGGAGTCCTCGTTATAGACAAACCCCTTGGTATCACCTCAACCCGTGTGGTTGAGAAGGTCAGGAGAAAGCTGAGAAGGAAGGTAGGGCATACAGGCACCCTTGACCCCATAGCCACGGGGGTCCTCGTCCTGCTCGTCGGAAGGGCAACGAGGTTCTCATGGCTCTTCCTCAATATGGACAAGAGCTACAGGGTGATCGCGCTCCTTGGAATCAGAACAGACACCTACGATGTTGAGGGGAAGGTCCTCCGCAGTTCCGAGGTAAGGGTTACCTGCGAAGAGGTTGAGGAGGTGCTCGGAGATTTTAAGGGGGAGATACAGCAGATTCCCCCGCCCTTCTCCGCAAAGAGGGTTGAGGGAAAAAGAGCTTACAGGCTCGCCCGAAAGGGAGACACACCAAAGCTAAAGCCTGTAAAAGTTAAGGTTTATGAGCTTGAGCTCCTCTCCTGCGATCCTCCCGAGATAGAGCTCTACATGAGGGTATCATCGGGAACCTACGTAAGGAGCCTCGTGAATGACCTCGGGGAGAAGCTCTCTACGGGAGCTGTTGTAAAGAGCCTGCGGAGGGAGTCGGTCGGACCCTTCCACCTCGGGGATGCGGTTCCCTTGGAAGAGTTCCTGAGTTCAGGAGAACCATGGAGATACGTCATGAACCTTGAGGAAGCCTTCTCCTTCCTACCGAAGGTGAGCCTGGATTACTTCTCCGGGAAAAGGGTGCTCCACGGAAATCCCGTCCTGCTGAAGGAGAGCCTTCCGGATGGTTATGCTACCATATACATTGACGATACATTCGTGGGCGTGGGCAGGGTCAGCAGT
>JALSTO010000063.1 GCA_026983685.1 Aquificaceae bacterium
CACACTGAAGAAGACAACCTCCGAAGAAGCGAAGAAACCTGAGGCGAAGAGAAGGAAGGCAAAGACCAGCAGGTCAGTATAAATTGCAGTTAACGGATCTTCCATCTACCTGTACCCTCCTGACGCTTTCTGAACATTCTTCCATATAACTCGGGCATCTCGGTGCAAAAGGGCATCCCCTTTCTGGAACCTCATATATGACTTCCCTGTAGTCTTCCTCCTTTCTTTCTCTCGGATGTCTGACGGGTACGTTGCTCAGGAGGAACTTAGTGTAGGGGTGCAGGGGTTCTTTTAGAACCTTCTCCTTGGACCCGAGCTCCATGAGCATTCCTCCGTATATAACCGCTACCCTGTCAGCTATCCTCTCAACCACCCTTATATCGTGGGTTATAAAGAGGAAGGATATGCCCTCATCCCTCAGTCCCATGAAGAGCCCGAGGATCTCAAGCTGGACTGAAACATCTAAGCTCGCTGTGGGTTCATCCGCCACTATGAGCTCTGGTTTGAGGATTATAGCCCTTGCTATAGCTACCCTCTGCCTCTGCCCGCCGGACAGGTCCTCGGGCTTTCTCTCAAGGAAGTCCACCGGCAGTTGAACCCGCTCCATCGCTTTTCTGACCTTGTCTTCTCTGTTATCAATTCCGTGAACGAGAAGGGGCTCCTCAAGTATCTCCCTGACCTTCATCCTTGGATTCAGGGAGCTCCTCGGGTCCTGAAATACGACGGAGACCTTTCTGGTATAGACCTTGCCCAGTCTGAAGACATCCTCCCCTCTAAAGAGTACCTTTCCCTGAGTAGGCTCTTCAAGTCTGAGGACGATCTTCCCGAGGGTAGTCTTCCCCGAGCCCGATTCACCGACAACGCCAAGAATCTCGGACTTATTTATATCTACACTCACACCCTTCAGGGCGTAGAAAAACCTCCTTCCAAAGAGACCTTTTTTTATCCTGTAAGCTTTGGTTACCTCCCTGACCTCAAGAAGAGCGCTCATCTACCCTTATTCTTTCCTCCATTATATAGTTCTTGAGAACCTGAGCTCCTTCTTCGCCTTTAGATGAGCATCAAAGACCATAGCCACGTTCCTTATGAGGAGCCTGCCCGCAGGGAGGATATCAATCCTCCTGTCCCTGACCCTTATGAGTTCATCCTCCTCAAGCTCCCTGAGGTTTTCAAGCTCTTCAGAGAAGTAATCCTCAAACCTTATACCGAAGAGCCCCTCTATCTTCTCAAAGCTCACACCGAGGTTGCACATTATGTCCATGATCACCTCTCGCCTTATGAAGTCGTCCTCTGTCAGGACGTAACCCCTGTATACGGGAAGCCTTCCCTCATCAACCGCGAGGTTGTACTCCCTCAGGGTCTTGTAGTTCTGGAAGTAGGAGTCCTGAAGCATCCCTATGGATGTAGCCCCGAAGCCTATGAGCTCAACACCCTTCCTTGTCGTATAGCCCTGAAAGTTTCTCCACAGCTTTCCTTCCCTCTGAGCAACTGCAAGCTCGTCCTCTGGCTTTGCGAAGTGATCCATCCCTATATAGACGTATCCCGCATCCTGAAACTTCTCTATCACCATCTCAAGGATTGAGAGCTTTTCCTCCGCTTGGGGAAGGGTGTCCGGGTCTATATGTTTTTGGATCGGCTTGACCCATGGAACGTAGGCAAAGCTGTAAACCGCTATCCTGTCTGGGTTAAGTTCTATCACCTTCTCAACGGTCTTGGAAAAGCTGTCCCTCGTTTGATAGGGGAGTCCGTATATTAGGTCAAGGTTTATGCTCTGGAAGCCCAGAGCCCTGAGCTTTTCCATCACATTCTTCATGAGCTCGTAGGGCTGTATCCTGTTTATAGCCCTCTGGACCTTTTCATCAAGGTCCTGAAGACCCATGCTTATCCTGTTAAAACCCACGTCCCTTATAACCCTGAGTTGTTGGTCTGTTGCATACCTTGGGTCTATCTCAATGCTGATCTCAGCATCCTCAGAGAACTTAAACCTTTTCCTTATCTCATTCATGAATTCTTCTATCTCGTTGGGCTCAAGGTAGTTGGGAGTTCCTCCTCCCCAGTGGAGCTGTTCAACCTCTCTGTCGGAGTCAAGCAGGGAGGAAACCATGTCCATCTCTTTGTAAACCCTGTCAAGGTAAGGTCTCTCTATACCCTTTCTGTGGGAGATGATTATGTTACATCCGCAGTAATAGCACCCGCTTTCACAGAAGGGTATGTGAAAGTAGAGGGAGAGAGGAGTCTTTCTCCTATTGCTCTCTATGAGGTGCTTCCTGTACTCCTCCTCACCCACGGACTCGGCAAACTCCGTTGCGGGTGGATAGCTGGTGTACCTCGGACCCGGTCTATCGTATTTCTTTATAAGCTCTCTGTCAAAAACCGTTCTCATGACCCTATTAAATATAAGCTTTTTTCCCAGCTCACACCCCTCCAAGAATGAGCCGGTAGAGGAAGACAAGGGGTGGATAGATTATCCTTCCTAAGACGCCCGTAAAGAGGAGCACGGTTATAACGAAGAAGCCGTATATCTCATACTTATAGAAGAGTTCCCAGTATTTAAAGGACAGAAAGCTCATCAGAGCCTTGCTTCCGTCAAGGGGAGGTATGGGTATTATGTTGAAGAGAGCAAGGATGAGATTTATGAGAACTGACTTAGTGCAGAATATCAGGAGTGGGTATATGATGGCGCTTGCTACAAAGGAATCAACGCTGTCGGAGAGAGAGTAAAGGAACCTGTAAGCTAACCCGAAGGAGAGGGCAAGGGTCAGGTTCATCACAACACCCGCTATTGAGGTGAGAAAGGTTCCCATCCTAAGGTCCCTGAAGTTCAGGGGATTTATTGGAACAGGCTTTGCCCAGCCGAATATTATGGGAGAACCTAAAATTATGAACATAGCGGGGAGGATAAGCGTGCCAAAAGGGTCAACGTGGGGTATGGGATTGAGGGTCAGCCTGCCTGCCATCTTTGCGGTCGGGTCTCCCATCCTGTAAGCCACCCATCCGTGGGCAACTTCGTGGAGGATTACGGCTATCATCAGGGCGGGGATCGTCAGGATGGCTTCGCTGAGGTTCATGCTACAAGAATTATAAAATATTACTATGAACATTAACACCAAAGAGATCTCCCAGAGGGTTAAGGAGCTCGTTGAACCCATTGTCCGTTCAATGGGCTACAGGCTCTTTGATGTGGAGTTCAAACCCGAAAGGGGGTGGGTGCTCAGGGTGATAATTGATAAGCCCGGGGGCGTTACCATAAAGGATTGCGAGGAGGTGAGCAGGAGGATAGGTGCCCTCCTGGACGTTGAGGACCTGATCCCTTTTTCCTACATGCTTGAGATATCTTCGCCCGGACTTACGAGGGAGCTTGAGAAACCGGAACATTACGAGTTTTTCAAGGGAAGGCTAATCAGGATAGTCCTTAGAGAGCCTGTAGGAGGGAAAAGGGAGGCTACCGGATATTTGGAAGAAGTTAAGGAAGGTATAATAACCCTGAAGGAGAGGGAGAAGGGAGAGCTACTTCACATACCCTTCTCTGCTATAGCAAAAGGAAGACTGGAGCCAGAGAGATGGTAAAGAACATAAGAAGGCTAATAGAACAGGTGGCAAAGGAAAAGGACTTGCCCGAGAGGGTTGTTGAGTATGCCCTTAAGAACGCAATAGTTATAGCTGTAAAGAAAGCCAAGAGGATAAGGGAAAACCTTGATGTTGAGTTTACAGACGAGGGAATCAAGGTGTATATAGTTAGGGGAAAAGGAAAGAAGAAGGAACGTTTCCCCCTTGATATAAGCACGGAGGACATAAACAGGATAGCGGCCTATGCTGCAAAGGAGGAGTTTCTGAACGAGCTTGAGAGGGCGGAGAGGGAAAGGGGATTTCTGGAGTACAAGGAGCTTGAGGGAGAGATAGTCACTGGTATAGTTCGCAAGATATATGAGAACGGCGATGTACTCGTTGATCTCGGTAAGGTTGAGGCTGTCCTCCCGAGGAGAGAGCAGATACCCGGCGAAAGGTACAATGTAGGAGACAGGGTGAAGGCGCTCCTGCTTGAGGTAAAGAAGGTTCACGGAGAGCCGAGGCTCATACTTTCAAGAACCCATCCCCTGTTTCTGAAGAGGCTCTTAGAGACAGAGATACCGGAGGTTGCGGAGAAGGAAATAGAGATAAAGGCGGTTGCCCGCATACCCGGTGAGAGGGCTAAGGTGGCGGTTCATGCAAAGGATATGAAGATGGATCCTGTCGGGATAGTGGTGGGTCTCAGGGGTTCAAGGATACAGCCTATATCTGAAGAGCTGGGCGGTGAGAAGATAGATGTAGTCAGGTGGACCGAGGACGAGGAGGAGTTCATAAGGAGGTCTCTCTCCCCAGCCCAGCCGACAGCGGTGAGACTCATACCTGAGGAGGAGAGAGCGGAGGTTGCGGTTCCCCAGGAACAGCTCTCCCTCGCGATAGGCAGAAGGGGAACTAACGTTAAACTTGCCCACAGGCTGACGGGATGGCATATTGATGTAATGTCGGAGGAGGATTTTGAGAAGCTCACAGAGCTTAGAGAGTCAGGACAGGCTGAGTGAGGGTGAGAGTCTCCGTCTGACCATAGAGAAGCTCGTTTACGGTGGATACGGACTTGCCCACCACAGAGACAAGGTGATAATGGTTCGCTTTGGGGCACCGCAGGAGCTCGTTGATGCCCAGATACTTGAGGATAGGAAGGACTATGCGGAGGCTCTGGTAAAGAGGGTGGTGATACCCTCAAGGTTCAGAAGGGAAGAACCCTGTCCCTATTACGGTGTGTGCGGAGGCTGTCAGCTCCAGCACATGGACTACGATGCTCAGGTCAGATCAAAGGAATCCATACTCCTTGAAACCCTTGAGAGGTTAGGCAGGATAAAGGAACCCAAACTCCTGGACTCGCTCAGGTCTGGTGATGAGTTCGGGTACAGGATAAGGGTTCAGTTCAAGGTAAAGAATGGGAAGCTTGGCTTTTTCAGGTGGGATGAGAAGGAGGTCGTTGACATAGATAGCTGTCCCGTCGCCCACCCGAGGATAAACGAGCTCATCGGTCCCCTTAAAGAGTATGCCCGCAACATAAAGGAGCTTCAGGAGATTCACGTAACCTACTCCCCTTATGAAGACAGGTTTCTTGTGAAGTTCATCACTCCCATTGAGATAGACAGGGACTTTCTCAACAGCCTGAGGGAGGAGTTCCTTCCCAAAGAGGTCGTTGGTGTGGGAGACTACTCCCGCCTGAGAGGTTTCATGAACAGGAGGTTCTGGATAGGTACCGAGTACCTGTATATGAAGGTTGGAAAGTGGACCTACAGGGTCGGTGCAGACTCCTTCTTTCAGGTAAACTGGACTCTCTGGGAGGACTTCATTGAAGCGGTGGTGAGGGATGTTGAGTTCAAAAAGGCTCTTGACCTTCACTGCGGTGTAGGTTTCTTTACCATACCCCTTTCCGAGAGAGGCAACTTTATAGAAGGTTCGGATAGCAATGGCTTCGCCATAAACGATGCCCAGTACAACGCAAAGCTCAATCACAGGGACAACGTAGTGTTCGTTAAGTCCGATGCCTTCAGGCACCTTAAAAGTAGGGGTGGTGAGGTTCTTGACCTTGTAGTTCTTGACCCACCGCGGAGCGGTCTTGAGAAAAATGAGATAGAACTCCTCGTAAAGAACAAGCCCGAAAGAATAATCTATATATCCTGCAACCCCTCAACTTTGGCGAGAGACCTTAGACAACTGCTTCGGGGAGGCTACACCCTTGAGGGGATCAGGCTCGTTGATATGTTCCCTCAGACCTACCACATAGAGAGCATAAGCTATCTTAGGGTTCAGGAGTAAGAGAAGACGAACTTTCCCTTCTCTATCTCCTTTGGAGAGAGGACTACCTTATCCTCGGACATGAACTGCACGAATCCCTCTATCAGACCCATCAAGAAGTATATAATGGGTGACCTCTGAATGTCCTCAGCCCTTATAGCATCGCTGAATATGTCCTCCTGAACCACTATGCTGGAGTTGTCCTTATCAACCTTCTTGGCGAATCCGAGCTCCTCAAGCATCATACAGGTTCTCCTGACAGCCTCCTCCTTGCTGAGGACCTCCGGAAGGTGTCCTATGAGGCTCTCCAGCAGTTTTGGTCCGCTGTGCCTCCCTGCATCCCTGAGAACGGCGTTAGCCCCCTTGTCTCCTATGAGGTTCCTGACCCCCTCAATCAGCTCAACCATGGCTATGAGCAGTATGTCCGGGTCAACCATAACACACCCCCTTAAAAGCTACCTCAAATCAAGAATCGGAAAGACAGCCTTCCCTTTGAGCTGGACAAAGTCCGTAACTATGCTATAGGTGTCCTTCAAGGTGTAGAAGGCGTCAAGGATGCTCCTCTCAAAGTTCTTCTCAAGACTTCTTATCATGTAATCAACATCCCTCATCTTTATGAGCGCCACACCCGACCATCTCTCCTTTACCATCCCCACGGTGACGTTGACCCTGTTGAAGAAGGTGAGCAAACCCTCCTTCGTCAGTGTGCTCCCGGCGTCCACGAGGAGGACATCGTTACCCCTGAGCTTCCTGAGTCCCTTGTAGGCACCGAAGACGGAGCTGTCCCTGACATTATTGATGAAGCATACTTCGGGAAATTTGTCAAACATATCCTTGAAGTGAGAGCTAACGGAGGCGTAAATGCTGTCAATTCCGATAATCCTTGTCAGAAGGGATATGTTCTTTTCAAGCTCCGTATAGAGCTTCTCCTTTCCCTCTTCAAGAAGACCCGAGTAGAGTAGTAAGAGAGCTTTCATACTATAATTCTAAAACATATATGGGCTTGCGTCTCAGGGATAGGATATATCCGGGGAAAATCCAGTTGAGCTCTGACTCCCAGCCCCTCTGGGTTCACTGTGCGAGCGTCGGAGAGTTCAACACCTTCAAGCCCATATTGAGGGAGCTCCGTAGAAGATACCCCGTGGTTCTTACTTACTTCTCACCGAGGGCTGAGGAGTTCCTGAGCTCGGGCTCTACCCTCTACGATGCCCTTTACCCCTTACCCCTTGACCTTCCTCCCCTGATCAGAAGGTTTGAGTCTATTGTCAGACCGAGGGCTATAATCATAGTTGAGAGGGAGCTCTGGCCTTCCCTGCTGATGTCCACCCGCTCTAAAAAAATTCTGGTAAATGCTTACGCTAAGGAGAGTTTTCTGGAAAGGCTTTTGGTCAGGAAATACTCCCTTATCCTCGCAAGAAGTGAGGAGGATAGGGAGCTCTTTGAGAGAGAAGGAGCTAAGAGGGTCGTTGTCTGCGGAAACCTGAAGCTCGTTCAGGAGGGAAGCCCTGAGAAGATAGAGCTCGGGATAGGTGAGGAGTGCAGGCTCCTTGTGGGTGGTAGCACGAGGGAGGGGGAGGAGGAGCTCCTTCTGAGGCTCTTTGCTGAGCTAAGGTCCTCCTTTCCCCTCAAACTGGTTCTTGCTCCGAGGCACGTTGAAAGGGCTGAGGAGGTTCACAGGCTTGCCCAGAGCATGGGCTTTAAAACCAGCAGGTGGAGTTCACCCGACCCTAAATGGGAGGTCCTCATAGTTGATACCCTCGGAAAACTCAGGTCCTTTTACGAACTTGCGGATGTCACCTTCGTAGGCGGAACCTTCTCTTCCGTCGGTGGTCACAACCTCATTGAACCCGCCTACCTCGGGAAGCCTGTTGTCTTCGGTCCAAGGACCCACAAGGTGAAGGATATGGAAGAGCTACTCCTGAAAGAGGGCTACGGGTTCAGGGCTGAGAACTACGGGGAGCTCAAGAGGATAGTAGAAAAACTCCTCAGGGAGGGCTTCAGGCCAGCGAGAGACCTTAAATCTCATTCCGTAGAGGTCAAGAGATGTTACCTTGAGAACTTACTGGCTGAGCTTTAAAAGCTCCCTTATGTGCTCCTCAATTATCTGTAAGGTTTTTCTGAAGGAGTCTTCCCTCTTATCAGGCTCGTCTATAAGCCAGTTCTCCCTGCGCTTGTGAGCCAAGGTGAACTCACACTTTTCCCTTGCCTCGTTGCACATCGTTATGAGCACATCTATCTTCCCGTAGGGTATCTTCTCAAGGGGTTTGGGATGAAGCCCTTCCGTAGGGTATCCCTTCTCCTCAAGTACTTTCAGGGTTAAGGGATGAGCCTCCTTCCGGGGCTCTGTGCCTGCGGAGAAGACCTCAACCTTTATACCCATGCTGGAGAGAAGATGGCGCGCTACAGCTTCAGCCATCAGGCTCCTGATCGCATTACCTCTGCTTACAAAGGCTATCTTCATGGTCTTTAATAATATCATGCCCCGCAGGCTCTTCCTCTCGGTCGGAGACCTATCCGCTGCTAACTACCTGTGGGAGATACTGAGGGAAGGCTTTGATAGGTATGAGCTTGTGGGGATAACAGATGAAGGGCTTGAAAGCCTCGGTGTTAGGAGCGTTGCAAAGATCTCCCAGATATCGGTGGTGGGTCTTGCGGAGGTCCTGCCGAAGCTCCTTGAGATAAAGAGAGTATTCTCCCGGGTGGTGGAGGAGCTGAAAGAGTGCGACGTCCTGATAGCCTGCGATGCTCCAGGCTTCAACCTGAGGCTCATAAAGGAGGCAAGAAGGCTCGGTGTGAAAAGGGTAATATACTTTATCTCTCCTCAGGTCTGGGCTTGGAAGCCAAAGAGGGCTGAGACTATAGCCAAGTACTCCGATCACCTTATAGTCATACTTCCCTTTGAGATAGGGTTCTACAGAAAGTATGAGGGGAAGGATTTTAAGGTTCACTACGTAGGACATCCCCTCGTTGATATGGTCTCCCCAGGAGTTGGAGAGGAGGAGTTTCGCTCCGTACTTGGTCTTTCCTCAGGGAGGATAATCAACCTTATGCCCGGTAGCAGGTGGGGAGAGATCAGAAGGCACACACCCCTTCTCAGAGGGGTCTTGAGCCAGCTCCTTGAGGAGCACAAAGACCTCTCCTTTGTCCTGCCCACCTTTGAGGAGTTCAAGGAATTTCTCTCGGAGAGCTTTGATAACCTTCCTGTAAAGATTCTGACCGCTAAGGATTTGGAGAGACCCGCCTACAGCTCTATGTTTCACTCGGAGCTTTCCCTGATAGCCTCTGGCACCTCCTCCCTTGAAGCAGCCATTGCAGGAAATCCCCACATCGTCTTTTACAGGGTGAACCCCATCACATACATCTTGGCTAAGCTCCTCGTCAAGGTTCCCTACGTCAGCCTTCCCAATCTCATACTGAAGAGGGAAGTCGTCCCGGAGATGATAAACACCCCCCCTGAGGAGATAGCCTCACAGGTTAAAGAGCTCCTGAAAAGCGACAGAAAAAGGGAGCTTATGAGAGAGGAGCTCACGGGTGTCAGGGAGCTCTTGGGCGGGAGCGGTTCCCTCCAGAGGCTCAGAGAGCTCTTCCTTGAGCTCACAGGTTGACTTGTCCATCTCCCTTTCCCATACTTTTTAACATGTTTAAGGAAACAACCATCCTGATAGTGCTCAGCAGGGTCGTTGAGTTTCTCGGGATAATAACCACCATATTCCTCATGTTCAAAGGCTACAAGCTCAGATACGTCTTCCTCGTCGGGGGTGTTGTTGTCCTGAGCCTTGTGGTAAGCGTCCTCGGCCTCTTTGCAAAGGAGTACCTTGAGTACATAGCTCTCACAGACCTGTTGCTCACAGCATCGGTTCTTGGGGGAGTCGCCTTCTATGTCAGCAGGCACCCCGAGAGGACCAAGGATTTCACCCCTCCAGAGAACTGCAGGTGTCCCGTGTGCAACGTCCTGATAGTGAACGAGGACGAGCTCTGCACCATGAAGATAGGGAACTACACCTACTACTTTGACACCTGCGACCACATGATAAAGCTCCTTAAAGAGGCTGACTTCTTTCTTGAGAAGAAGGACCTCCCCGGCGGGGAGGTTAAGGATATATACGTAAAGGCTAAAGATACTGGAAGGTGGAGGAAGATAGAGAACGTCAAGGTGGTTGAGGAGGGGGGAACTTACAGGGCTTACGAGAAGGCGGACGGCAAGGAGGTCCTTGACTTAGAGAAACTCCTGGAGAGCTTCAAGGACAAGCTCAGGAGGAGGAAGGGTTAGGCACTCATAGGTACCTGTTTTACACCTCTTGGGATTCGGGGAGCAGGGCGAACAACCCGCAGGATTGTCTATATAAGAGCCTATGAGTGGATAGAAGCCGTATTTAGAGGAGGTCGCTGTGTAGATTGTCAGGGCTGGAACACCGAGGGCGTTCGCTATGTGAACGGGTGAAGAATCGTTGGACACGACGAGCTTTGCTCCTCCTACAACAGCCATGAGCTCCCTCAGGTTCGTCCTACCAACGAGGTCCTTGAAAGAAGCCCTTCTCTTTAGCTCCTCAGCCTTATCCCTGTCGGAGGGAAGCCCGGTGACAACAACCTCAGCCTTAAGACCTGCTATGAGCCTTTCCCAATTCGCAATGCTCCACTCCTTGAGGGAGAAGTTTGAAAAGGGATTTACCACGACGTAGCCCTTCTCTTCTAAACCGAATCTCTTAAGTGTCTCTCTCTTTTCCTCCTCTCCGAGGGGAAGGAATGTTTCCCTAACGAAGTTCTTCACACCGAGGGGTTTCAGGAGCTCAAGGTTTCTGTCAATCTCATGGAGCTCCCAGCGGTGGGGAACTATGTGGGTGAAAGCCCACCTGAACTCAGACCTGTCAAAGCCGATCCTGACCGGTATCCTTGAAGAAAGGATTATGAGGGCTGTCCTCATGGACCTGTGGGGCACGAGGGCTACATCAAACCCTCTTAACCTTTTTAATATTGTGAAGCTCTCAAAAAACCCTTTACCAAAAGGGACAAGCCCTATGTCCCATCCCCTGAAGAGCTCCCTTATGAAGGGTCTGCCGGCGAAGAAGACCTCAGAATCGGGAAAGTTCTTCCTTACACTCCTTATCAGAGGAGTTGTCAGTATTACATCCCCGAGGTATGCGGTTTGCCAGATTAAGAACCTCAATCCTCACCCACAGGCTTCGGTGGAGCGTAGGGGGTTATGTCCGCGATCAGCCACCTGTCACCTTCCTTTATCAGGACGAAGCTGAAGAGTTTCTCAATACCACTTTTGTCGGTTATACTCACCTTAAGGAGCGCCGTCCTGTCCCCTATGAGCTTACCCTCCCTTACCTCAAACTCATCTATGTTAGCTCCCATCGTGCTCAGCACACAGGCAAGAACCTCGGAAGGCTTCATCTCGGTGAACTGAACGGGAATCCTAATGTCCTTAATAAGTCCGTCCCTGAAGGAGGGGTGGAGATATCTGAGAGCTTCCTTACCTTCCTTTTCCTGAATCTCATCAAGGAACTCCTCCGCCACATCCTTTGCCTTGTTGTAAGGCTCACCGCAGGACTTGAGGACAAAGAGGAGGGCTACTCCAAGTAAGGCAAGGACTAACTTCCTCATGCTAAAATTATACACCATGCTTATCGGCGTTCTCAAGGAAAGGTACCCCAACGAGAAGAGGGTCTCCCTCGTCCCCTCAGAGGTAGCTAAGCTACTCAAGAAAGGTGCGGGCATCCTCGTTGAAAGGGGCTCAGGAGAGGCTGCGGGTTTCAGTGACGAGGAGTACGCGCAGGCTGGTGCGGAGCTTGTAGAAAGGGCTGAGGTCTTTGATAGGGCTGATATACTCCTCAAGGTAAGGGACCTGATGGCTGACAGGGATAACTTCCTTCAGGAGGCAGAAAAGTACAGGGGTAAAACCATCATAGGCTTCCTTGAACCCTTCAGTGTTGGCGATATATATGAAAAAGTCAGGGAACTTAAACTGACAGCCTTTGCGATGGAGCTCATCCCGAGGATAACGAGGGCACAGAGTATGGATGCCCTCTCATCAATGGCAACGGTTGCGGGTTACAAGGCTGTACTTATCGCTGCCAATATGCTCCCCAAGATGTTCCCTATGCTTATGACTGCAGCTGGAACTGTTCTTCCCGCCAAGGTCTTCGTAGTGGGGGCGGGAGTTGCCGGTCTTCAGGCTATAGCCACCGCCAAGAGGCTCGGGGCTGTGGTTCAGGCTTACGATATAAGACCTGCGGCTAAGGAGCAGGTTCTCTCTCTCGGTGCCAAGTTCGTTGAGCTCGGGCTTGAGAGCGAGCAGGCTGAGGACAAAGGAGGCTACGCAAAGGCTATGGATGAAGAGTTCTACAGAAGACAGAGGGAGATGATGAAGGAGGTCGTGGGAGAGAGCGATGTGGTGATAACAACCGCCATGGTGCCGGGAAAGAGGGCTCCCGTCCTGATAACCGAAGACATGGTGAAGGGGATGAGACCTGGCTCCGTTATAGTGGACCTTGCCTCTGAGAGGGGAGGAAACTGCGAGCTCACCGTTCCCGGAGAGGTTGTAGAGAAATACGGTGTGAGGATAGTAGGGGCTGTGAACCTTCCCTCTCAAGTGCCCCACGATGCCAGTCAGATGTATGCGAGAAACGTTGTGAACTTCCTCAGCCTTATCCTCAAGGACGGAGAGCTGAAGATTGACACCGAGGATGAGATAGTCAGAGAGACCCTCCTTTTCAAGGAGGGTGAGCTTGTCAGTGAAAGGATAAAGGAGTTTGTAAGCGGAGGAGGTTGATGGAAGACTTCGTTATGTACTTTACCATCTTCGTGCTCTCCATGTTTGTGGGCTTTGAGGTCATAACAAAGGTCCCCCCCACCCTTCACACACCCCTCATGTCTGGCTCAAACGCCATATCGGGGATAACTATAGTTGGGGCTTTGATATCTGCTGGTTCTGGACACTCACTCCTCACTACAGCTCTCGGTTTAATAGCCCTGGTCTTTGCAACCATAAACGTCGTGGGCGGGTTCCTCGTAACCCACAGAATGCTTGAGATGTTCAGGAGGAAGGACTGATAATGGAGAAGGTTGCAGTCAACTTAGCCTACCTTCTGTCAGCATCCCTGTTTATCTTCGGGCTTAAGGGTCTCTCCCACCCGAGAACCGCTGTTCGGGGGAACATGCTCGGTGCCCTCGGGATGCTCATAGCGGTAGTTGTAACCCTCCTTGACAAGAGGATAGTGGACTTCTCGGTGATAATAGCCGGTCTTATTCTGGGGGCTATCATAGGAACATTTTTAGCCCTCAAGGTTGAGATGACAGCCATGCCCCAGCTCGTTGCTATCTTCAACGGTCTCGGGGGTGGTGCCTCCACCCTCGTAGCGGGTTCAGCCCTTTACGAAAGCCCGAGCATTGATAAGCTCTTCCTCTCTGCCTCCGTCGCTTCGGGAATAGTTGGTGCGGTCACCTTCTTCGGTAGCATGGTCGCTTTTGGAAAGCTTCAGGGATTGATAAACGAGAGACCACTCAGGTACCCGGGTGAGCAGGTGGTAAAGGCACTCTTTGGTCTCAGCGCCCTCGGTCTCGGTGCCTACTTGGTAGCCAGTCCTGAAAATCTGGGCTTGTACTGGCTTATAGTTGCCCTCTCTTCGGTTTTGGGAGTTCTGCTTACCATAGCCATAGGCGGAGCGGACATGCCCGTTGTGATAGCCCTCCTGAACTCATATTCAGGTCTTGCTGCCGCAGCAACGGGATTTGTGCTCCAGAACAACGCCCTGATAATCTCAGGCTCTCTCGTCGGTGCCTCGGGGATAATCCTGACAAACCTTATGTGTAAGGCTATGAACAGGTCTCTCCTGAACGTCCTCTTTGGAGGCTTCGGGGAGGTCGCCCAGACTTCCGAGGAGGACATATACGCAGGAAAGGTCAAGGCTACGAGCCCGGAGGAGGTTGCCCTCCTGCTTGAGGGCGCGAGAAGGGTGGTGATAGTTCCCGGTTACGGGATGGCGGTTGCCCAAGCCCAGTATGCGGTCAGGGATCTTTACAACCTCTTGGAGTCAAAGAGCGTTGAGGTTGAGTTCGCCATCCACCCCGTTGCTGGAAGGATGCCCGGGCACATGAACGTCCTCCTTGCGGAGGTTGACATACCCTACGAGAAGATGAAGGAGCTTGAGGAGGTAAACCCGACCTTTGAGCAGACCGATGTTGTCATAGTTATAGGTGCGAACGATGTGGTAAACCCCCTTGCCCAGACGGACCCCAAGAGCCCTATAGCGGGTATGCCCGTCCTTGAGGTCTGGAAGGCGAAGACAGTGGTCGTTATAAAGAGGAGCCTGAGCCCAGGATTTGCGGGGATTCCCAACCCGCTCTTCGCTATGGACAACACCCTGATGCTCTTTGCTGATGCAAAGAAGGCTGTTCAGGAGATAGTGAACGCCCTGAAGGAGGGATAAGGATACTATATACTTAAAACCAGAGGAGGTCAGGATTGACGCCAGAGATGATGCGTGTTCCTGAGGTTCCAGATACACCGAGGGAGTATCCCCTCATGCCTCTCAGGGATATAGTCCTCTTTCCTACCATGGTTCTTCCCCTCTTTGTGGGAAGGCTCTTTTCAATAAAGGCGGTTGAGGAGGCGAGCAAAAGGGATAAGCTCATCTTCCTTACGCTTCAGAAGGAAAAGGACGTAGAGGAGCCAAAGGAAGAGGACATACACAAGGTTGGCATAATAGCCCACATAATAAGGGTTGTTCCCATAGAGGAGAACAGGATAAAGGTCCTCGTTCAGGGTATAAGGAGAGGAATTCTCAAGGAGTTCCTCTTCAAGGAGGACCACTACGAAGCCCTTGTTGAACCCGTTGAGGAAAGGGATATAGAGGAGAAGGACCTCACCATTGAGGATAGGGCACTGATCAAGTCCGTTAAGGAGCTTCTTGATAAGGCTATCTCCCTCGGAAAGCAGGTGGTTCCTGATGTTGTGATGATAATAAGGGAGATTGAGGAGCCGGGCAAGCTTGCGGACCTGATAGCCTCCATCCTTGAGATGAAGTCCAAGGAGGCTCAGGAGATCCTTGAGACCTTTGACCCGAGGGAGAGGTTGAGGAAGGTTCACCAGTTCCTTCTGAACGAAGTGGGACTCTTAGAGGTAAAACAGCAGATAAGCACTCAGGCGAGGGAGCAGATAGAGAAGGAGCAGAGGGAGTACTTCCTCCGTCAACAGCTCAGGGCTATACAGGAGGAACTCGGTGAGGCTGACGAGAGGAGGGCTGAGATAGAGGAGTACAGGAAGAGGCTTGAAGAGCTCCAGCTTGAGGAGTCCGTAAAGAAGGAGATAGATAAGCAGATAAAGAGGCTTGAAAGACTCCATCCAGACTCCGCTGAGGCTGGGGTCATCAGGACCTGGCTTGACTGGGTCCTTGAGCTTCCATGGAACAAAGAGACCCAGGACAACTACGACCTTGAAAGGGCTAAGGATATACTTGACAGGGATCACTACGACCTTGAGAAGGTAAAGGACAGGATAATAGAGTACCTCGCGGTCAGGAAGCTTACAGAAGGGGGCGAGTCAACCGCCCAGATACTTGCCTTTGTGGGTCCGCCGGGTGTCGGTAAGACTTCCCTCGGAAAGTCTATAGCCCAGGCACTTGGGAGGAAGTTCGTCAGGATAGCCCTCGGGGGCATAAGGGACGAGGCTGAGATAAGGGGACACAGGAGAACCTACGTCGGTGCCATGCCGGGCAGGATAATACAGGCTATAAAGCAGGCAGGAACCAAGAACCCTCTGATAATGCTGGACGAGATAGACAAGCTCTCTCTCTCTTTTCAGGGAGACCCTGCCGCAGCTCTTTTGGAGGTCCTTGACCCCGAGCAGAATAAGAACTTCACAGACCTCTACATAGGACTGCCCTTTGACCTATCCAAGGTGATATTCATATGCACTGGGAACCGCATGGACACTATACCGACGCCCCTGCTGGACAGGATGGAGCTTATACAGCTCTCGGGCTATTCGGAGGAGGAGAAGCTCTTCATAGCCCAGAGACATCTAATACCAAAGCTCATACCCCTTCATGGACTCAAACCCGAGGAGGTCTCCTTTGAGGACGAGGCTATCCTTGAGATAATACGCGGATATACCCGCGAAGCGGGTGTTAGAAGCCTCCAGAGACAGATATCCTCCGTTCTTAGAAAGATAGCTGTCAGGAAGCTGAAGGGTGAGGAGGGACCCTTCACGATAAAGAAGGAGGACATAAAGAAGCTCCTCGGAGTTCCGAGATACAAACCCGAGAAGGAGAAAGAACCCCTCGTAGGCATAGCTACCGGTCTCGCCTGGACGGAGGTCGGTGGGGAGATAATGTTCATAGAGGCTACCAAGATGAAGGGAAAGGGGGGGCTTCTTCTTACTGGCTCACTGGGAGACATAATGAAGGAGTCCGCTCAGGCAGCTCTGTCCTACATCAGGTCCAACGCTGAAAGCTACGGTATTGACCCGGACATATTCCCCAACATAGACATACACATCCACGTTCCCGAGGGTGCGGTTCCGAAGGATGGACCCTCTGCAGGAGTCGCCATAGCGACAGCCCTGATGTCCCTTCTCACCAACGTGCCCGTCAGGATGGACGTAGCCATGACAGGAGAGATAACCTTAAGGGGAAGGGTTCTTCCCGTTGGAGGTTTGAAGGAGAAGATCCTCGCCGCAAAGAGAGCGGGTATATACGAAGTTGTCCTGCCGGAAAAGAACAGAGACGAAGTTCTTGAGGACCTTCCCGAATACGTGAGGGAACAGATGAAGCTCCACTTCGTCAATCATCTGGACGAGGCTTTCAGGCTGACGCTCACGAAGTATCCCGTCAGTAAGGACTGATCTCAACCTCAAAGAGGTCTCCCCTGTTCTGGAGGGGAAGGGTTCCGGTCCTTCCGGTTATTACAAACATCCTCCCGTTCTTAGTCCTGACTACGGACTGGATAGCCTCTTCAAACTTCTTTCCCATAACCTTCTTGAGTTCCGCCTTCCCTCTCTCATCAATGTGGACTACAAATAGATCTCCCTCGGAAAACTTCGTAACGTCAAGGAACTTGTAAACCGGGCTCCTCACGTTGCGCACCGCCCCGAGGTAGTCCCTCTTGCCTATCTTCAGGACCGGGTGCCTCACGTTGAAGGTGTACTTGTCGCTGTCCTCGTAAGTTCCTGGGAGCTCTGCGGTCGTGTAGGAGCCGTCAAAGTTCTCCTCCGACAGGAGCATCTCTTCTCCCTTGAAAAGCCTCAGGTACCCATCCCTGTCGGTGAAAAGGAGGAGGTCTCCCATCATAACCGCGGAGTCAAGCCTGAAACCGGAGGGAACTTTCATATCTCCCTTCTCAACAACACCTTCAGCTGAGAGCTCAAGCCTCTTCACCTCTCCCCAGAGGTCCCTCGCATCAAACTTTTGACCAACGAAGGTATCCTTTGCCCTGCTTTTATCAAGGACCGCGAGGAGGTAGGGTACTCCTTCTACGGATACAACGGGTGTACCACCTACGAGCTTGAGTATGTAAGAGGATGCCTCGCCACCGGAGACCATGTTCAGGAGGATCAGGTCACTTTCTCCCTCGAGGGGTGCACACTGAACCGATACGGGATATCCCGAGGGAAGGTTCATGGTCGCATACTCAACTATGTCCTTATCAAGAACCTCGTATATAACGAGCTTGCTGGGGAACAGGACCGCCAAGTAGTCCCTTCCGAAGAAGTTGCAAGCGTCCGCGGAGAGGGGAAGAGCGGGGAAGGTTATGACGAACCTTGCGCTGAGCTTGAAGTCCTCGGGAACTTTCTGGACTCTGACCTCCCTAACAACCGCAGGTTTGGGCTTCTCAAAGAAGGCGAGAGCCTTCCCTCTGTAGGCGACACCGAAGCCATCCTCAAACTCCCTCACAACGTAATCGCATCCTTCTCCCTTCTTCAAGCCTCCTACAAGGGAACTTACCTTGAAGTAGCCCTCTTCGCTACCGACGTAACAGACCGATGAGGGACTGAGCTTGACCCTGTCTCCCCTCTCTATACCCTTATCCTCAAGTATCCTTGCGAAGGAGAACTTTTCCTTCACCTCCTCCACCTTTACCTTTCCTACCTCCTGGTCAATCCTTCCTATGACCTCACCCGTTACGGGATGGACCACCTCCTTCCCTTCCTTCACCACCGAGAAGACCTCACCCACATAGGCCTTCCCCTTCCCGAGGTCTATTATCACCTTGTCTCCGAGCTTCTCAACGACGTATCCGCTTCTGCCAAAGAAATCCTTT
>JALSTO010000064.1 GCA_026983685.1 Aquificaceae bacterium
CTATCTTTATCTTTCCCGTAAGGTTATCGTGGATGACAACGAGATCTGTAAGGATAGCGTAAACATCGTAAGTCCCTATAGGGTCTGGGTTGTTGTCCTCAACGGGCTCGTAGAAGCTGATTATATCGTAGGCAAAGTATCCCACGAGCCCGCCCCAGAACCTCGGCAGGTCAGGGTCGTTGTAGGGTCTGAACTTCCTTATTATCTTTTCAACAACACCCGCAGGGTCCTTGCTCTCAAAGAACTCAACCCTGCCCCTGTCATATATCTCGCCGTAGCTTCCCTTAGTCCTTATGTAAAAGGAAGAGCCCTTTATAACGAAGGAGAACCTGCCCCACTTCTCCCCACCCTCCGCACTCTCAAGCAGAAAGTTGAAACTCTCGGGGCTCTTTAGCTTAAGGAAAACTGAGAGAGGTGTCTCAACGTCAGCGAGTATCTCGGTATGAAGGGGGATCACGTTGTAATCCTTTGATAGCTTCTTTACTTCCTCCTTAGAGAGGCTGAGCTCCATGGAAGGTATAATAAACCATGTGCTATAATTGTGCACTCTCTGAGAGGAGGAAAGGTCATGGAGCTCTGGGTAAAAATAGGTAGAACGAAGAAGAAATTTCAGGGCTCTTTCAGAAGTGTGATGGAGGAACTCTTCAAAGAGGCAAAGGGCAAGAAGACCGTTGAGCTCCTTTCCTTCCATGCGGGACAGAAAGAGAGAAGGAGATTCAAGAGGGAGCTCAGGGCAAACGGAAGGGACCTCGTCAAGACCGCAAGCGCCATAGCGACCTGGTTCTACACAAGAGACCTCAGGAGGCTCAGGAGAAGGATAAAGGAGCTTAAGAAGAGGGCGAGGTACCTCTCCAAGGGTGAGGTCTTCTACTGCCCCAAGACCATGGAAAGGGTTAAGGAGCTTGAGAGCAGGCTTGAAGAGATAAGGGGAAGGATAGAGGAGCTGAAGGTAGGGTGAAAGCTTACACCAAGTACCTGACCTTTCACACCAAAAAGAGAAGGGAGCTTATAAGGATAACGGATACGGTAAGGGAGGCTGTTGAAGAATCGGGGATAAAGGAGGGGCTCTGCCTCGTCTCAGCCATGCACCTGACAGCGGGGGTGATAGTTCAGGATGACGAAGAGGGCCTTCACGACGATATATGGGAGTGGCTTGAGAAACTTGCCCCCTTCAGGGAAGACTACAGGCACCACCTGACAGGGGAGGACAACGCGGATGCTCACCTCAAGAACCTTCTCGTCCACCTTCAGGTTGTCCTTCCTATAACCGATGGAAAGTTGGATCTCGGTCCCTGGCAGGAGATATTCTACGCAGAGTTTGACGGGCAGAGGAGAAAGAGGGTGATAATAAAGATAATAGGAGAGTAAAACGATATCTCACATAAGACCCCTTTCCCTCATTGATAGAAATCCATCTCTGTTCACTATTATGTGATCAACGAGCTCAAAGCCGACTATGTCGCAGGCTTCCTTTACCCTTCTGGTGAAGGATATATCCTCTTCCGAAGGATTGAGCTCACCCTGGGGGTGGTTGTGGGCGAGGATTATGCCGTAGGCTGAGAGCTCAAGGGCTGGTCTTATTATCTCCTTGGGGCTCGCGTAAACCCTGTTTAAACCACCTACCGCCACTACCTCAACACCTCTGACCCTGTGGCTGAGGTCAAGGTAGAGGGCTATGAGAGATTCCTTTCTATCATCAAAGTAACCCCTGAGTATCTCATAAGCCTTCTCGGGGCTCAGGACCTTCTCACCACCGAAGGGTTCTCCGATCCTCTTGGCAAGCTCAAGAAGAGCCTTTATCTGAAGGGCTTTCACCATTCCCATCCCCTTTATCTTTGTAAGCTCCTCAAGGGGGAGCTCCCCTATCTCCCTCCACCCCCTGTCAAGGATCAGGCGGGATAGGGTGAGGACGTCAATCTCTCTCGTCCCGGAGCCCAGTATGACTGCAAGAAGTTCCTCATCGGACAGCTTCTCAGGACCGAGTTTTTTGAGCTTTTCCCTCGGTCTGTGCTCCTCCGGGATATCCTTTATTGACCTGTAGGAGTACCTCATCCTTCCTTCCCGCCGACCTTCTCAACGAGGACCTTCTTTACCTTCCTGCTATCACTGGAAACAACCTTGAACCTGAAGTCTCCCACCTCAAAGACCTCTCCGCTGTGAGGAATCCTCCCAGCTAAATAGGAGAGGAAGCCTCCTACGGTGCTGTAGTTTCCCTCCGGTATCTTCACTCCCGTTATCCTCACGAGCTCGTTGAGCTCAAGCTTTCCGTCAACTATCCACCTGTCCTTCGCTATCTCCTTTATAAGCTCCTCCTCTCCCTTGTCCGTATGAATACTTCCGACTATCTCCCTGAGTATGTCCTCAAGGGTAACTATGCCTATTATGACACCCCTTTCATCAACCACGACCGCTATGTGCTCCTTGTACTGTTTGAACTCCTCCACCACATCGGGAAGGGGGGTGTACTCGGAGAAGACGAGTATCCTCCTGACATACCTCTTTATAGGCTCTTCGGGCCTTGCGTTGAGAAGATCGTAGGCGCTCACGTAGCCCACTATGTCATCAACCCTGACCCTGTAAACGGGTATCCTTGAGTACCCGCTCTCCTTTATCTTCTCAACAGCTTGGGATACACTCGCGTTCTCGGATATCATGACTATCTCATAGAGGGGTTTGACTATCTCTCCCACCCTTCTCTCTTTGAAAGAGAGTATGTTTGAGACTATAAGACCTTCGTACTCAGCAAAGGTCTTCTTCTCTCTAAGGAGCTCTATTATGTCTTCCCTCCTTACGCTCGCGTGGGCTCTGGCAAACCTGCTTGAGACCGCCCTGCTTATGACTCTTGCAAGGACCAGGAAGGGCTTTAGAGGAAGCCTGAGCTTGTCAAGGACGAAGAGGCTCGGTATTATGAGTCTGTTGGCGTAGTGCTGGAAAAAGCTCTTTGGTATTATCTCACCGAAGATTATCGTGAATATCACGAGGCTCTCCGCAAGCAGGACCTCGTAGCCGGATATTGCGGGGACGTATTTAACCGCTGACATGAGGGCTAAGGTATAGAGGGTTGCTGCAAAGACTATGCTGATCGTATAGCCCAGCATCGTGAGGGTTATGTACTCCTCCGGGTTCTCAAGGAAGTGGGCTACGAACCTGTACCTCTTCTTCCTCGCAACAGCCTTAAGAACACCCTTCTCCGCACTCAAAAGGGCTATCTCAGAGCCGGCGAAGAAGCCCTCAAGGGCTATGAAGAAGGCAACCCCGATGAAGAATCCTATCAGTTCCATGCCAGAACCACTCTATCCTGTCCTGCGTAGTCCTTAAATATAATAATCCTCCCCAAGCCCGCTTTTTCTAAGAGTCCCTTCACGACTTCCCCCTGGTCGTGTCCTATCTCCAGAGCTACGAAGCCTCCTTCTTTCAGGTGGTCTTTCGCATGCAGGGAAAACCTTTCATAAAACTCGTAGCCTTTCGGACCGCCTATAAGGGAGCTGTATCCTTCCCTCCTGACCTCCTCCGGGAGTTTCTCCCAGGCATACTCCGGTATATAGGGCGGGTTTGAGACGATAAGGTCAAAGCTCCTCCCCTTTACAGGCTCAAACATGTCCCCCTTCAGTACTTCCATCCTCTCTGAGACTCCGTGGAGTCTTGCATTCTCCTCCATAAGCTCTACAGCCTTGTCGTTTATCTCAACTACGCTCATCCTCAAATGGGGTCTTTCTAAGAGCAGGGTTATGGCTATGCATCCTGTTCCTCCTCCTATTTCAAGCCCCTCCTTCTTTCCTTCTTCAGGAATGTTCTCAAGCACCTTCTCCACAAGTATCTCGGTCTCCGGTCTTGGTATGAGGACCCCCTCACGCACCTTGAAGGTTCTCCCGTAAAAGTCCCACTCTCCCAAGAGATACGCCGTAGGCGTCCCTCTCTTCCTCTTCTCAATCAGCTCCCGGAATTTCTTCTCAACCTCGGGCGGGACTTCACTTTCCAGAAGGAGAGGTAGATCCGCCGTTCTTACCCTCAGCAGGTGGGCTAATA
>JALSTO010000065.1 GCA_026983685.1 Aquificaceae bacterium
AAAAGGCAACATATACGAGGTGAACGGGCTTCCCCAAAAGAGGAAAGCTGTCCGAGAAAAGGGGCTCAGGCTCGTTGAACCCTCCCGCCTGACCCGGCTTCAGGACCTCAAGAGCTGGTGTGATGCTGAATCCTACGATGTGCCCCTGTTCGTAACCAACAGCCTGCAGAACTATGAGGGTGAGCTCGTAAGTTTTTACTCTGGTGTCCTGATAGAGGATGTCAATTACGTCCTGAGTCACCTTGAGGTTATAAATGGCATAGGCAGGGAGGGTCTCGTCCTCAGAACGGGTCAGCTGTCGCCGGAAAAGGATGCATGGCTGAAGGCGATCACGGGCTTTTATGCCGTTCTCAAGGGGCTGGAAAAGAGCCTTGGAGGCAGGGAGGTACCCCACATCGGCATAAAGGGTCCTTCAGCCCTTGCCTTCTCTCTCGGAGCAGTCTTCGGGAGCCAGAAGCCCTTTGTCATCTACCACTTCCAGAACCGCACTTACTATCCTATTGAAGTCAGAAACGTTCGCTACCTGAAGGAGAGGGTGAAGAACTATGAGCACATTTCCGCAAAGGTCATCCCCGGCGGAGACACCCTCGTGGTAATACTCTCCATGGCTCACCACGATCCCGAGAGTGCGGTGGTGGAGTTTACGAAGGACTGGAAGCCGACTTACCTTGTTCTGAAGCACAAGAGGACGGGCAATCTACCGCCCACGGAGATGGCTGTGAGTGCTCAGGAGTGTGCGAGCAAGGTCCAAGATCTGAGGGCTGAGAGAAACTACAGGGAGTTTCACTTCTTCCTCGCCTGCCCCGTTCCCGTTGCCTTCATGTTTGGTATAGCTTTCGGCTTTTACAACAATGGCTGGGTCTATCAGCTTTACGGTGACAGCTACCAGAAGGTGGTGAGCTTAAAGGACGTGAAGGATGTGAGGGAAGGTCGGTTCTGATATCCTTAGTGATATTTGCATGTCGGGCTTTAATGTAAGATAATATCTTCTCCATGGAAGAAGGCAAACGTGACTGGGGGAAGATCCTGGTCGGTCTGGCTGTAGCGAGCGTAGCTCTCCTATCTCTCATATTCACCATATACCAGTTTGTAAAGCACCCTGAGAACAGGGAACACTTCATAAGGAAGCTTGAAAATATAAGGAATGAACCACCCTTTCCACTTCCTGAGAAAAAAGGAGAAAGGTGATGAGCAGGACTCTCCTCTTCTGGGCTATAGTCTTTACTTACATCCTGATGGTCTTCGGAGGTATAGTCACCTCCACCGGGAGCGGTCTCGGTTGCCCTGACTGGCCCCTCTGCCACGGACAGCTCCTTCCCTTCCAGCTGAGGGAAAGCATACCTACCCCTCCAGCACCGATGGTTGTTGAGACGAAGCTCCAGCCCTGGATAGAGCAAACCCATCGGATCCTCGGAGCGATAGCGGGGCTACTTATGCTCGCTTCTCTGATATCCGTCTGGAGGGGCTTTACAGGTTTTCCCCGAAAGGCTATGGTATGGATATTCATCTTCCTCGTACTGGAGGCTCTGCTCGGCATGAGGGTTGTGCTGACGGAGGCTCCCCTCCTGAGGGAGTTCCTTCACTACATCTACACCACATCCCACCTCATACTCTCGGTTCTGATCCTTTCGGGTCTTACGCTAACCTACTGCTCCGTTTCCGGAAGAAATAGAGGAAGCTCGGAGCTCCCCTTTGCGGAGACCCTTTACGTTCTCATCATGTTTCAGGTTCTCATAGGCATCTTGGTAAGGTACGTCAAGGCTGCGGACTTTAACCTGTTTGCCTACTTTTTCCACATAACCTACGCTATGGGGCTTGTTATATTCTCCCTCTATCTTATGCTGAAGAAGTTTGACAGATACAGCTTTATAACATTTCTCCTTGTGAGTGCTCAGGTTGTTGCTGGAATAGCGACGGTTCTCACGAAGCTCTTCCTTCCGGTCCTCTTCTTCCACATAGCGATAGGCTTCCTGCTTGTGATCTGGGTCTCTTACATCGTCGCCCCTGAGGTTTTCAGGGATAAAATGGTAGTAAGCAGGGAAGTTCAGACGCAGGGAACGTAAGGATGGTAGAAAAGACCCTATCCTACACATCCCTTCTGAGGGAGTACTTAGCCCTCACAAAGCCGGGAATAGTCACCCTCGTCCTGATAACCACCCTGGGTGGTATGTACATAGGAGCAAAGGGTGAGCTTGAGCCTATCCTCGTCTTCTGGACGCTTCTGGGGACTGGGCTCGCAGCGGCCGGCTCTGCGGTTATAAACATGGTCTTTGACAAGGACATAGACAGCCTGATGGAGAGGACCTCCTCAAGACCCATACCCAGAGGAGCGGTAAACCCTGCGGGAGCCCTGCTCTTTGGTCTGACACTCCTCGTGCTGTCGTTTCTATCTCTTACTTTCTTCGTCAACCTTCTCTCCGCCCTTCTGACCATGGTTGCATCCTTCTCTTACGCTGTCCTCTACACTCTAATTCTGAAGAGAAAGACCCCCGTTGCGACGGAGATAGGGGGTATATCGGGGGCACTGCCACCGGTCATAGGTTACGTGGCAGCTTCCGGAGAGCTTGATCTGAGAGCCTTCATCCTCTTCCTGATAATGTTTATGTGGCAACCGCCACACTTCTGGGTTCTCGCCCTCAAGTACAGGGAAGATTACGCGAGAGCGGGTGTTCCAACACTCCCCGTATCACGGGGAGTCCTCATAACAAAGATAAAGACCCTTCTCTACACCGTTTCCTTGCTCCCGCTTACCCTTATACCCTACGCCATAGGCATGGTGGGAAAGCTCTACTTCGTGGTAGCCCTTACCATGAGCATACTTTACACCGTCTATACCCTGAAGTTCCTCTTTTCTAAAAAGGAAGAGAGCATGAAGCTCTTTTTCTTCTCAATAATCTACATAGCGGTCATATTTGCGATGATGATCCTTGACCTGGTGAAGGATGTATGAGGCACTGGTTCTTTCTCTTTTTGCTCTCCATAGGCTCTGGAGGCTTCTTTGCCCTTCTGGTTGCCCTTTCCCGAACACCGGGTGTATCATCCCTCTTTCCGCCCCAGCTCTTCTATCACTGGCTGATAGGCCACGTTGACCTCGCCCTCATAATAGGCTTTCTATCTTTTCTTGTCTTTCTCTGGCACAGGGTCTTTGAGAGAGAGCACAGGGCTTATGAGCTTGTTCCCGCTTACCTTGGGAGCTTTCTGATCCTGATCTCAGCCCTTTTCGGACTCGGAACCCCCGTTCACAACAACTACGTTCCCACTATAGACACTCCTATCTTTTTCCTCGGTGTCTTCTTCTTCGGGGTAGGCTTCTTCCTGACCTCCTTCAGGTTCTTGCCGTCAGCCCTGAGACATCTCCTCTCGGGAGATGTGCTTCACACCAGCCTCTCCATATCGGTTCTGCTCTCCCTTCTCTTCCCAACGGCGCTCCTTATCTCCTTCCTGAAGACCCAGCGCTCCGAGGAGGTGTATCTCTACTTTGAGCGCCTTTACTGGCTTCCCGGACACATCCACCAGTTCATAAACGCCTCCCTTCTGCTGACCTCCTGGAGCCTGTTAGCCAAAGCTGTTGGAGTGGAACCTCCCCGCTGGGTCAGAGGACTGCTTCTTCTGCTCCTTCCTTTCCCCCTGATCTACCTCCTTCTCCAGCTCACCGCCTCCGACAGCATAGCCCCCGAGGTCAAGAGGATAACGACCTTAGGTTACGCCCTCGGTATAGGACTCCCTACGATCGTCTATGCTCTCAGCCTTCTGTTCAGGGTCAAGAGAAATTTTTACGGGGCTGTAACGCTCCTTAGCATACTCATATACCTGATGGGTGCGGGGATGGGCTACCTGATAGCGGGTTCAGACCTGAGAATCCCTGCCCACTACCACGGTGTTATTGCCAGCATACTCATAGCCCTGATGGGTCTAACTTACTACTACCTTCAGGAACTGGGCTATGCACGTAGGCTTCCTGTGGTGGTTCGTC
>JALSTO010000066.1 GCA_026983685.1 Aquificaceae bacterium
TCTGAAGGTCTCCCACACGTACCTGTTGAGAGGGTAATTCAGATACTCCCACTCTCTCTTTGAGGCATCGTAAACTCTCATGCCCTTGTATCCGTTGAAATCCATCATCATATAGACAAAGGCTGCCCCTGTTCCCCCGAAGCAGAAGAGTAAAACCTCGTCATCCTTTCCTATACCCTGATTCCGCAGAAAATCGTCTATGTAGTCGGGAACAGTTATCACAAGCTTACCGCTCTCCTCACTCCTGTGAACCCACCATTCCCAGGGAAGGGAGACAGAGCATGGAACGTGCCCATACTTCTTTGCAGCAGGGAACTTGGATATCCCGAAGTAGTGCCCGACAGGTCTTCCGTCTATTATTGGCTTCTTACCTATGTTCTTGAGGAGGTAATCCGCATCTATCTCCTTCTTAGGGTTGTACTTAGCCTTGAAGTTACCCTCGCCGATCTGAGGCTCGTCGTAGCTGACGGGATAGCCCTTTTTAACCCAGGAAGTCCAGCCACCGTCAAGGAGAGCTACCCTCTCATGCCCGAGGAGGTGAAATATCCAGTAGGCGTAAACCGTCCCGAGTATCTCGTTCATTGTATTCCCCTTGTAGTAAAGGACGACCTTTGAGCTGTTGTTTATGCCCCACTTCCTGAAGAGCTTCTCATACTCATTTATAGGCTTCTTCACAAGGGCACCCGTTTTCTCGTCCATAACCCTCCATTCTTCCTTTTCGGTGAGCCTTGCACCCGGTATGTGTCCCTCAACCAGATAGCTCTGAGAATCAGAGAACTCAAGAATAACAAGGTCTTTATCCGATAGGTGGTTTTTGAGCCATTCGGCAGAAACGAGTTTGGGCATGGAGAAGGATAACCCTACAAACCACAGGATAAGCATGATTAGAGCTATTCTCATTCCGCACCTCCTTAGCCATTAAAATTAAACCTTCCAGCGGGGAGGAAGGCAAGAGCATAAAAATTATTTAAAACCTGACCGAAAGCCCGAATCTGACACGCCCGGAGTGCTTAAAAAACCACTACAGGTCAACAACTTATTTTAAATCCAAAGGCGAAGTTCTAAGTTATTGAGACTGCGTGCGAATTTTGAAAAGATGACAGAGATCATATTCTGTTTTCAGCCGAGGTCTTAGACTTTTTGAAGCTCAATATGCAGGGAGAAATTCCCTGCCGGCTCCTTGACAACTGAATAGGGCGGATTTTGAGCAAAACGTTGGGGGATGCACTCGGGAAGGAACGCATTGATATATCTACAAAATCATGACACCTACCCTAATTGCAAACAATTCGCAATCCTAAGTTATTGATAAAAAGGGTTTTTGATCGGTAGGGTTACAGTCATCCCTAAAAAGCGAGGGATTGCGACTCTCTTTTCCTGCAATATCAATCGCAAGCTTATTCCCGTTACAGTCATCCCTAAAAAGCGAGGGATTGCGACCAAGTAGCTCCATTTCGTACTCGCCCTCAACATAGCAGGTTACAGTCATCCCTAAAAAGCGAGGGATTGCGACACGCCGTATGCCGAGGAGCTTATCTTTTAACTCCTCGGGTTACAGTCATCCCTAAAAAGCGAGGGATTGCGACTTCGCAGAGCAATCTCAAGTTCGGTCACGAGGAAAGGCAGTTACAGTCATCCCTAAAAAGCGAGGGATTGCGACGTATCATATACGCCGATTGTGAATTCGCCAAATCTCTTGAGTTACAGTCATCCCTAAAAAGCGAGGGATTGCGACAAAAAGAACAGTGTAAGAAACGGCTGTGCTTTCCCGTAAGTGTTACAGTCATCCCTGAAAAGTGAGGGATTGCGACCTATCTCCTTCTTTTTCTCCTTGGCTACCTCCTTGTCTGGTTACAGTCATCCCTGAAAAGTGAGGGATTGCGACGATTTCGGGTGAAATCCCAGAAGTTGAAAATGCTAACAAGTTACAGTCATCCCTGAAAAGTGAGGGATTGCGACTTTTCCAAGCTTTTCCAGTTCTCTTATGAATTTTCTTTTATAGATAAAAGAGACCTTGACCGTTTCATAGAAGAGAGTAATAGGAAAGATGAATGGAAATAGAAGGCTACATCGTTTCCCGACATCTCAGGGGCTATCTGAAAGAAGAGAGGTCATATATAAAACCGAAATGGATTTCTCTGGCGATAAGAGAACCTGACTTCGTTGAGGAAAGGTCAGAAAAAGAAGTCAGAATGTGGAAGCGCATTCCGGAGTTCGGGAATAAATTTTTAAGAGTGGTGGTAAACCTGAAGAGTAAGGTTATCATTACTGCGTTCTTTGACAGGAGGTTCACGTTATGAAGATCGTTTATGATTCCGAAGTAGATGCTCTCCGCATAAGCCTCTTTGATGGCAAGGCCATAGAGAGTGAAGAGGTTCTGCCCGATGTTATCCTTGACTATACAGAAGATGGAAAAGTGGTAAGCATAGAGGTCCTTAATGCAAGCAAGCACATTGAAGAACTAAAGGATTTGGACAAGCTTGTTCACACCGGATGAGTAAGAAAACAAAGCTTAACAAATATTGTGGCACGGGAGTATCTTTAGGGAGAGATAACTTGAGGGTGGAGGAAGTTTGTTTTGCCATAATTACCCTCATATATGTCCTGAGCCTTTGAGGACTGTTACAGCCATCCCTGAAAAGTGAGGGTTATCAGGCAAAGGCAAATCGGATTGACAAGGGGGAGGAGCACAGCATATTAAAAGACATGAAGGTTTTTACCCTTGAAGAGGCAAGAAGCTTGCTGATAAAGATAAAGCCCATCGTTGAGGACATAAACCTCAAGAAGGAAGAGCTCTACGAGATTTACGCCCGCCTTGAGGATGAGCAGGACGACCTTGAGAGGATGTTCTATCAGACAAAGGTTAAGGAGCTTGAAAGCCTTATAAAGCAGGGTTTCCTCAGGATTGAGGAGCTCGGCGGGGTCATAAAGGGTGTTGATCCCATACTCGTTGATTTCCTCTCCTACCATCAGGGCAGGTACATATGGCTCTGCTGGAGGGAAGACGAAGAGACGATAATGTTCTGGCACGAGCTAAAGGACGGGTTTGCTGGACGCAAACCCGTGGATTACTTAGAGGACTCTGAGAGCTTTTCCTTATAGATATAGTAAAACCAGAGAACCCTCTTGACGTATTTCCTCGTTTCCCCGTAGGGTATGGTCTCTATAAAGAGAAAGTCATCTCCGTAATCTCTCCAGAGCTTTACCGCTCCCTGACCTGCGTTGTAGGAAGCCACAGCCTTTACGAGGTCCCCCTTCCAGAAGTCAAGAAGGAACCTCAGGTAGGCTGTTCCCAGAAATATGTTCGTCTCAATATCAAAGATGTCGTCGTAGTTGTAGCCTATTCTCTTAGCTTTCCACCGGGCGGTTCTATCAAGGAGTTGCATAAGTCCTTTAGCCCTTGACCTTGAGAGAGCAAGGGGGTCAAAAAGGCTTTCCTGTCTCATAACCGCGTATATCAGAGCGGGATCAACTCTGAACTTATCAGAAGCTCTCTTTACCACAACGGAAAAGGGTGTGGGGAAGGCTACAGCTCTGTATATATCCGAGTTGGCGCCGTAGGTTCTCGCAGAAAGCTTTATAGCTGTGTAGGGATCAAAGCTGAGAATATAAAGGATATCCTCAGGAGTGAGCTCCTGAGCCCTTTTGAAGGCTTCAAGCCTCATGTAGTGCAGAAAGCCAAGCCTGTATATACCAAAGAGCCTCTTTCCGAGGGTAGCCTCCCCTTCGGGCGGTGTGTAAAGGACGGGCTCGTAAACCCTCTTGCCCAGAAACTTCTTCGCCACCGCGGAGTAAAAGCCCGCGAGCTCCGAAGCCTGCTCCAAGTAGTGTAGTGCTAAGTCATGAGCTCCAAGCTTATAAAGGGTCTTGAACTTCCAGAAGCTCGTCTGAGCCCTTTCTATGTTTCCCCGTGCATACCTATGAGCCTCGGAAAACTCCTTGTAGGCGAGCATGTATCTATT
>JALSTO010000067.1 GCA_026983685.1 Aquificaceae bacterium
ACTACAGCCTTTCGGGTCTGGAGGCAAAGAACAGAGAGATGGAGAACTACCTAAGCAACGCCTCCGGTAGCAGGGTTATAGAGGAAGCCCTTCGGGCTTATAGAGGAGGAAGGAGGGAAACTACCTTTGAGACTGTGATTGATGTTCCAATACCGATGTCACCTGATCTGATTCCGAAGCTCAGGGTAAAGTATTACCTCTACGATTTCCAGCCCAACCCTATTCCACCTACAGAGGTAACAGAGCTTATGAGGACAGGGAAGGCAAAGAGAATCCCCCACACTACTTCGTGGACACCTGTAAGAGTCTCTGCTTCCCTTGTGGATTAAATTATTTCTCATGAAGTACTTTAAGCTTGAGCTCACTTCTTATGAAGACCGCTACCAGCTCTGGTTTATCGGGGATGATGAGCTGAACGAGGAAGACTTCGGGAACGCTTTATCTGAGGCTATGCTTGAGGTTTTCAGGAAGCTTGACAATACCGTAGAAGACTCCCCTGAGGTTAGAAAAGATTACCCCCTCTTCGTATTAGCCCTTGAAGAGGACACCTTCGTAAAGGTAATGCAGGATAAGGGCTTTAAACTTCTCAAACCCGACGTGGTCATAAAGGGAGATTCCTACTCCGTCCTGTGGGAAACACCCGAAGGTAAGAAGAAACTTACACCCCTCAGAGACAGGGGAAAGCTTGAGGACTTCATAGTTAGCAGAGGTGTTGAACTCTCTGATGAAGACCCGAGCAAGCTTATATTTGAAGAATTCTGATAAAGGAGGGAGAGCTATGAGGATTCTTTACTTCTTGCTTCTGAGCGCCTTCTCACTGAGCTTCTCCATTACAGCCTACGTAATTGAGAAGGAAGAAATTACGAGGGGAATGATGGAGAGGAAGGTGAAGGTAACCAGATACGTGGCTAAGGGCTACGAGAAGGAGGTAAGGGTCTCAAACATGCCCGTCATGGCTCCCGGGATAAGCAAGCCGGGGATTGAAAAAACCGAGACCATAAAGGTGTTCAAGAGAGGGAAGGTAATAACTTACGATGTCAACCACCTGCGGAAGATGTACACAAAGATGGAGATGCCCGCATCCCTTATCCTGTGGGGGATAATGTCCGTGTTCTACGACTGCGACCAACAGGGCAACTGCAGACCAAAGAGCGGTTTGAAGGTTACCAACGAGTTCAGGAAGATAGGCAGGTGGAAGGCGAGGAAGGTGATAACCACCACGAGCACACCGATGGGTGAGGCACGGACAATACTCTGGGTTGCCAAGGACAGGCTACTTCAGGAGGCTGAGTTAAAGAGCCTGGAAAACGCCCTCAGCTCAGCGGAGGGAGACCCCAAGATAAGCTCAAGCCCCAGTATGAAAAAGCTCCTCAAGGATGCGGTCAGGAGAGTTAGAGAGTTCATCAAAAAGCACGGGGCAACGGTGATGTCCGAGAGCGAGGGAATGATGGGGATGAAGGTGGTTGAGGTGGTGAAGTCCGTCAGTAAAAAGAACGTGCCCCAAGACTTCTTCTCTCCACCAAAGGGCTACCAGCAGTTCAAACTTCCCATGGGAGGCTACAGACCAAGATGATAGCCTTTCTCTTATTTCTGTCCCTTACCGCCTTCTCTCAAACCCTCTACAACGGGCTGGTGCGCTACGAGGGGCAGGTTATAGACTGCTCACACGTTCTAAATAGATACGCCCATTCGGGCGTCCCTTCAATTAAAGAAGACAAGCTTGTCAAGAAGTGCTGTGTAGCTGTCCGTGAGATAGCGAGAAGAGAGGGTGTGAACGACCTGCTCGTAGTCCACATGAGGACATGCAGACAGCTGGGCAGATAGGGAGTAAATTCAGTTAAGATAGCCTGAGTCGTTACCTGCTTGACATTGGGGAAATTTCAGAAGAACATATAGGTATGGTATTTGAAAGGGCAAAGGGACTTGTCAGGAAAGTAACCCTTGAGCTTGTTTATGAGGTGGTTGACGAAAGGACCAGGGAGATAATCCAGAGGATAGAAGAGCTTGAGAGGAAGAGGGAAGAAGATTTCAAATACCTAAACCAGAAGATAGATACGCAGACAGGACAGCTCAGGAATGAGGTAAAGAGGCTTGATGAGAAGATAGACAATCAAACCGCTCAGCTCAGGCAGGAGATAAACTTGTTCAGACAGGAAGTCAAGGAAGAAGTAAACCAGCTCAGGCAGGAGATGACTCAGATAAACCACAGGATAGACACAGTTATTCAAATGCTTTCAGAAATCCTCAGGAGGTGATGTGTAGGTTGTTTTAATAGCTCGCAAGTCTGGTTAAGATATTCCTGCTCGGAGGAAGGCAATGAAGACAGTTTCTATAGATTACATAAAGGATAAGGTTATAAACGGCGAGAGGCTCACGCCCGAGGAAGCCCTTCAGCTCTATGAAAACTCTGACCTGACCACCCTCGGGATGCTCGCAAACCTCGTGAGAAAGAGAAAGCACCCGGAGGGTATAGTTACCTTCGTTATAGACCGAAACGTCAACTACACCAACGTCTGCATAGCGGGATGTAAGTTCTGTGCCTTCTACAGGAGAAAGAGCGACGAGGATGCCTACACCCTTGACATGGATACCATCCTCAAGAAGGTTCAGGAGCTTGTGGACTGGGGCGGAACGACCCTGCTGATGCAGGGCGGGATAAACCCCGACCTCCCCCTGAGCTTTTACGAGGAGATGCTCTCAACCATAAGGGAGCACTTCCCCCAGATTCAGATACACTGTTTCTCCGCACCCGAGATAGTTTATCTCTCCAAGCTTGAGAAAATGAGCATAAAAGAAGTCCTCCAGAGGCTCAAGGATGCTGGTCTTATGTCCGTTCCCGGTGGAGGTGCGGAGGTTCTCTCTCAGGAGGTCAGGGACAAGGTCAGCCCCGGCAAGTGCACCGTCCAGGAGTGGGAAGAAGTCCACAGAACAGCTCACGAGCTTGGAATGACCACCACAGCTACAATGATGTTCGGACACCTTGAGAGGATTGAGCACATAGTTGAGCACTTTGATAGGGTCAGAAGAATTCAGGACGAGACGGGAGGCTTTACCGCCTTCATACCCTGGACTTTCCAGAAAGGGAACACAGAGCTTGACTTTGTTGAACCCGCAGGGTCTGTTTACTACCTTAAGGTTCTTGCCCTTTCAAGGATATACCTTGACAACTTCGTGAACGTTCAAAGCTCCCATGTGACTCAGACAATGCCCGTGGGCATGGTGGGACTTCACTTCGGTGCCAACGACCTGGGTTCTGTGATGATAGAAGAGAACGTCATATCCTCTACCGACTTCAAGGTCAGCATTCCCAAGGTTGAAGACATGGTGCAAGCCATAAAAGATGCAGGCTTCATTCCCGCCCAGAGGGATACCTACTACAGGATCATCAGAAAATTTGAGTGAAATTTACCTTTACTAATTGCCTCCCGGAGCCAAAGATATAAGAAAACGGGAGGTGAGTAGTTATGAGAAGGTCAATCCTTTTAACAGCAGTTCTGGCATCTTCTCTGATAGTTGTAGGCTGTGGAGGAGGGGGTGGTCTGTCTGATTGCAATCAAACGGGTTATGACATTTACCTCGGATACTACATTGAAGATGGAAGCACAAATCCTGAAGACCCCACCTCTGGATTTTTAGTAGCATGCATGCCTTCCAACGATGGAACCTTCAAAACCCAGTTCCTCTTTTCTTACTCTGGCTGTCAAGGAGGCATTGATTACGGAACGGTTAATGGAAACAGAACCGGAAACAACGTTAGTGGAACATGGTCAGGAACCGTAGATGGTATAAACATAGGGGGTGATTTTAGCGGCTCATGGGACGGGGTAAAGTTCTCAGGCACATGGGATAACAACAGCGGAAAGGTTCATGTTCAGGTGGGTTCCTGTGAATATTATGTAGCTCCCAATGGTCAATGGTGGTTATATGCCTTAAATTCT
>JALSTO010000068.1 GCA_026983685.1 Aquificaceae bacterium
AAAGGAGCCCGACCTCAAGTACACGGGCGTGAGGGTGGAGGTTCTAAAATAGAGGAATGGACTTTATCAGGAAGCTGACCAAACTCCAGGGACATCTTCAGGACCTCACGGAAGAAGAGGCTTACCTGCTGGCAAAGTCAATGCTCGGGAGGGAGATATCGGACATAAAGATCAGCGCCCTTTTAACAGCGATGAGGATAAAGGGAGAGAGTGTGGAGGAACTGCTGGGAATAATCAGAGCACTCAGGGAAAGTCTGAAGCCACTGCCCCCGAAACCGTCCCACCTTGATCTCTCTCTGAACTACGACGGAAAGGTGAAGACCGTCTATATACTGCCGTCCGCCCTCGTTTTCGCCCGAAGGTGCGGGCTGAGTATGACCTATCACTGGGCTGAGAAGGTCCCCGCAAAGATGGGCACGACCCTATGGACCATCCTTGAGGAGTTGGGGCTCACAGATGGAGACCTTCTCTCTGTAGCCCATCAGAGGGAGTTTGCCCCAGAGCTTTACACATTGCTCCCCCTCAGAAGGGAGCTCGGCTTCAGAACATTCTTCAACGTAGTTGAGAAGCTCCTGAATCCCTTCAACTGTAGCTACATGATCAGCTCCCTCTTCCACAAGCCTTACTTTGAGAAGCTCTCAAGTCTATGTAATGAAATCGGCTTTAAGAGGTACGTCCTCGTAAAGGGCTTGGAAGGTGGTATAGAGCCCCTCCCTGACAGACCAACCTTTTACATGGTCTCAGGTGGTGAGGTATCAAAGATTGATCCTTTCAAGCTGGGCATAAAGCTACCCAAGAAGATTGAGACCGAGAGAGTCCTTGAAGATTCGGTTGAGCTCAACAGGGAGGTGCTGGAGGGAAGAGCTTCGGAAGAGTACGTGAACTGGGCTTGTCTGAGTGCAGGGTTCCTGCTGACCGCAGGAGGGCTTTCCCAGAGCCCAGAGGAAGGTTTTGAGATGGCTAAAGAGGCTGTGGGGTAAAATAGAAATCAGTTCCGCCGGAGGGAAAGGATGAAGTTAGAGCTTGACAGGGAGGAGTTTGAAGAGGCTCTGAAGAAGGCAAGGGAAGCTACCGAAAAGAAATCAGCCCTTCCCATACTTACCAACTTCCTCCTGACAGCGGAGGAGGACAGGGTTGTCATAAAAGCTACAGACCTTGAGAACTACCTTATACTGAGCCTGAAAGCGGATGTTCAGGAGAAGGGATCGGTATGTGTAAACTCAAGGAGCCTGTCGGATATAGTCCGAAACCTGAACTCAGCCCTGCTCCATCTATCAACCGAGGGAGACAAGCTCGTCATAGTCGGGGGTAGAAGCAGGTTCAAGCTTCCCACCGTATCTCCTGAGGACTTCCCCGAGTTTCCAGAGGTGATTGAGGGAGAAGAAGCGGTGCCGGGCAACCTTATACTCAAGGGGATAAGCAAGACCGAGTACGCTATAGCTAAGGAGGAAACCCGTATATCCCTTCAGGGTATGTACATGAGGGGGCACGAAGGGAGGGTTCACTTTGTCGGCTCAGACGGGCACAGGTTAGCCCTTTACGAACCCGAAGGGTCCTTCCCCTACGAACTCCTGATACCGAGGAAGAGCCTGAAGGTAGTTCAGAGGCTCCTGACGGGAATTGAGGATGTTAGGGTAGCAAGGAGTGAGGACGGAAGCTTTGCCTACTTCACAACCGAGGAATGGAAGCTGATAGTGAGGCTCCTTGAGGGAGAGTATCCCGACTACCTCGCGGTGATACCAAAGGAGTTTACCGCAGAGGTGCTGGTGGACGTTGATGAGACCAAGAGAGCCCTGAAGAGACTTGCGGGTCTGTCAGAGGGGAGGGTCTTTCCGGTCAAGATAACACTATCGGACAACTTAGCCATCCTTGAGTTTATGGACCCGGAGTTCGGTGAGGGTAGGGAGGAGCTGGACGTTGATTATGTTGGAGAGACCTTTGAGATAGGCTTCAACGGGAGATATCTGATAGAGTCCCTTGATGCCCTTGACTCGGAGAAGGCATGGCTGAAGTTCACCACACCCGACACTGCAGCCCTCTTAGAGTCCGACGACTACGAGAAGGACCCTTACAGATGTATAATTATGCCCATGCGCGTTTGAGGGAGAAGCGAATGAAAAATTTTTACATATTCCTCATCCTTCTTCTGCTATTCTCACCCGCTCTCAGTCTGGGAGGTAAGAAGACTTACATTGCGAAGAGCAAAAAGAGCATCAAGAGCAAGAAGAAAAAAAGGGTTTATATAAGAAAGTACCCTGTAAGGTCAAACCTGATCAGGGGAGATGAGCTGAAGCTTCAGGAAATGCTCAAAGATATCTATGAGTAAAGAAAGCCTGCGCATAATTGAGGAGCTTAAGCTAAGACAGGGGGACACCTGGCGGGTCCTGAAGATAATGAGCGAGTTCGTTCAGGGCTTTGATGAGCTCGCCCAAGTAGGTCCGGCGGTCACCTTCTTCGGAAGCTCAAGGAGCAGGGAGGAGGACAAGTACTACAGACTTGCCTATGAAACAGCCTTCAACCTCGGTAAACTCGGTTACGCAATAATAACCGGTGGGGGACCCGGAATAATGGAGGCTGCCAACAGAGGAGCCCACGACAGCGGGACCCTCTCCGTGGGACTCAACATTGAGATACCGAGGGAACAGCACCCGAACAGGTACCAGAACCTCTCCCTCAAGTTTGATTACTTCTTCGTCAGAAAGGTGATGCTCATAAAGTACTCCTTGGCTTACGTCATATTCCCCGGGGGCTTCGGAACCTTTGACGAGCTCTTTGAGGCTCTCACACTGATACAGACCGGCAAGAGCTACAGGTTTCCCCTCATACTTTTCGGGAGCGAGTACTGGAAGCCCCTGCTGGGCTATATGGAGGAGGTTATGGTCAGGTTCGGAACGATAGACAGGGAGGATATAGACCTGCTCAGCCTCACCGACGACCCCCATGAAGTTGTTGAGATGGTGTACAGGAGAAGCAGAGAGAAGTATAACTTTCTTGAGGAGTACTACGGAGAAGAGACGAGCTTTATGAAGAAGCTGAGGAGGATACTGAAGAATCATGAGGTTCATACACATATCAGACCTTCACGCGGGTAAGACCCTCGGAAAGGTAAGCAGAAATCCTGACCTTGAGTACGCCCTCTCCCAAATTTTGGACGCTGTGAAGGAAGAGGGAATAGGTCTCGTCCTCATAGCGGGAGATGTATTTGACAAGGCAAACCCCGACAACGAATCCAAGGAGCTTATATTTGACTTTTTCCTGAGGCTAAAGGATGCGAAGAGCGAGGTCGTTGTAATAGCAGGAAACCACGACAGCTACGACTTCATGAAGAGCATAAAGGGTCTCACGAAACTCGCCAACGTCCACATATACGACAGACCCAGCAAGGAGAACTTTCTGTACTCCCATGGGGAGCTCAAGGTCGCCTGTCTTCCCTATCCATCGGAGAGGGTCCTGACATCCGCGGACGAGGAAGCAAAGAAGAGCTACGCTGACCTCGTAGGCAGATTCATATCCTTCCTTGCACAGCAGGTAAAGGACAGCAGGTATAAGGTCCTCCTTGCCCACCTCTTCGTTGCGGGCTCAAAGTACACGAGAACCGAGAAGGAGGCTACCGTTACCCAGCACTATGCGGTTCAGCCCGCCAGTCTCAGTGATACCTTTGACTACGTTGCCCTCGGGCACGTCCACAGATACCAGAGGATAGAGAGCGCGCCCACCTACGCCTACTACACAGGCTCCCTTTATCAGCTTGACTTCTCGGAGGCTGGGGATAAAAAGTTCTTCAACGTGGTTGACCTGAGCGAAGGACAGCCCAAGATTGAAAAGGTTGAGCTCAGCATCAAGAACCCCCTCAGGGTATTTGAGGTCAGTCAGAGCACCCTTCTGAGAGAGCTTGATAGCATAAAAGGGACTCCCGGCTATCTAAAGCTA
>JALSTO010000069.1 GCA_026983685.1 Aquificaceae bacterium
AAGGCCATTGATGCTATCAGAGTTATGAAGAACGCTCTTCGGGGTGTAGGTGAGTGAAACCTCCTGTATATGTCCATTACAATTCCCACGAGGAAGAAGTAGAACAAGAAACCCATCCACATGAGACCCGCAAAGGCTAAGGGCTGGGCTAATTCATTTAAACCCCTTCTGTCAAGGAGCCTCCATACGGCGGGCGAGAGGGTGGTAAAGGTAAATAAGACTATCAGGAGTAGTCTTCCCCATAGTGGCAGTCCGAATACAGAGCTTAGCTTCCTGTAGGCGTAGTAATGCAGGAGTGAGTAAACAGCAAAGAATATGGGAACGAAGAGGGACATCAGGCTTGGAGTATAGCCCCTTTGGAGGCGTCCGTAACGAGCTTTGCGTATCTCCTGAGCCAAGAGCTGGGTATATCCTTTTGCTTGGGCTTGAAGTCTTTCAACCTCTCCTTTAGCTCTTCCTCAGATATCAGAAGCTCAAGCCTTCTGGCGGGTATATCTATCAGTATCTCGTCCCCATCTTTTACCACGCCTATGGGTCCTCCTGAGGCTGCCTCTGGTGAAACGTGCCCTATGCAGGCACCTCTCGTTCCTCCGGAGAACCTCCCGTCCGTTATCAGGGCGACTTTGTCTCCCAGACCCATTCCCACTATGGCGGATGTAGGAGATAGCATCTCCCTCATGCCCGGTCCCCCCTTGGGTCCCTCGTACCTTATCACAACGACGTGCCCGGGCTTGACCTTTCCACCCAGTATCCCCTCTATCGCCTCCTCTTCAGAGTCAAAGCATATAGCCTTTCCTTTGAACCTGAGCATGCTCTCCACAACGCCCGCTGTCTTGACCACAGCCCCCTCGGGAGCGAGGTTCCCGAAGAGTATGGCTATACCGCCGTCCTCAGAGTAGGGGTCATCAATCCTCCTCACGACCTCCCCGTCCGCCTCGGGTGCGGAGGAGGCTATCTCACCGATGGTCTTACCGCTCACCGTGGGTCTATCTAAGTGAAGGAGTCCCTCCTTCTTTGACAGCTCCCTGAGTATAGTGGGTATCCCTCCTACCCTGTCAAGGTCTTCTATGTGGTAGTTTGAGGCGGGAGCTATCTTACACACCGTAGGTGTCCTTTTAGATATCTCGTTTATCTTTGCAAGGTCGTAGTCTATTCCTGCCTCCCGGGCTATGGCGAGAAGGTGGAGTATGGTGTTAGAAGACCCTCCCATGGCTATATCAACGGTGAAGGCATCGTCTATCGCCTCCTCGGTGAGTATGTCCTTCGCCTTTATGCCCTTCTCAAGGAGTTCCATGAGCTTCTTAACCGCTTCCCTTGCGAGAAGTTCCCTTCTTGGGTCTATCGCTAAGATTGTGCCGTTCCCCGGAAGAGCGAGACCGAGCACCTCGGTGAGGCAGTTCATTGAGTTGGCTGTAAACATGCCCGCACAGCTACCGCAGGTAGGACAGGCGTTCTGCTCTATGACCTGTAGCTCTCTCTCGGTTATCTTTCCGCTCTTGAGCTGTCCAATCCCCTCAAAGACCGATATGAGGTCTATCTTCTTACCCTCGTGCTCTCCTGCAAGCATAGGACCACCGCTTATGAATACGGTGGGAACATTTACCCTCATCGCTCCCATCAGCATACCGGGGACTATCTTGTCGCAGTTGGGAATACATATAAGGGCATCAAGCTGGTGAGCGTTGACCACCGTCTCTATGGAGTCCGCTATAAGCTCCCTTGAGGGAAGGGAGTAGTGCATGCCGTAGTGTCCCATCGCTATACCGTCATCAACCCCTATAACGTTGAACTCTATGGGAACGCCACCCAGCCTTCTTACCTCCTCCTTTATGGGCTGAACGAACTCCCTCAGGTGAACGTGTCCCGGGATTATGTCTATGTAAGAGTTGGCTATACCTATGAGGGGCTTGTCAAAGTCCTCTTCGGACAGACCGCAGGCTCTGAGCAAAGCCCTGTGGGGTGCCCTCTCTACTCCTTTCTTTACTATATCGCTTCTGTACCTCATCTCTTCCTCCTGTTTTCAAAAATATAGGCTGATTACTCCTTTCTGGAACGTTTCATCTCGTACATCCTGCTGTCCGCAAGATATATGAGGACGTCCGGATCGTTACCCTCCGAGGGAAACTCCACTACACCGTAGCTTAGAGATATGCGGTATGAGGCAAATCTCTTCTCAACCTCTCTCCTGAGCTCCTCCAGACGGGCTTCCAAATTTTCCCTGTTGCAGTTGTGGGCTATGATGACGAACTCGTCACCTCCGAACCTGCCTATCACGTCACCTTTGCGGAACTTCGTGCTCAGCAAATTTGCGAAATCAACAAGAACCTTGTCGCCAGTTTCGTGCCCGTAGGTGTCGTTTACCTTTTTGAAGTTGTCAAGGTCTATATATATTAGGCAGTAGGTCGTGCCTCCGCTTCTGCTGAGAACACTCGCGAGCTTGGAGAGGGTTTCAAAGGTAAAGGCTCTGTTGTACAGACCCGTGAGGGGATCCTTCACAGCCTTTTCCTGAAGGGTCTTTATAAGCCTTGATATTATCAGGCTGTAGAAAAAGGAAAGGAGCATGACCGCAAGGTAGGCACCAAAAGCCTGCCTCAGGGTGATGTAATCGTAGTAGATGTCTATCAGACCAAACCTATCAAAGACAAGGAGCAGAACCGCTGAGATTATAAGGAGAAGGTTCCAGAGGAAGGCTGATCTGTGATCTTTTAAGAAGAAGCTCAGCAGAGGGAAGGTGTAAACCCATACCAGACCGGTTCCTCTATGACCTCCTGTGTATAGGAGAAAGGAGAGGATGAGGACCATGAGGATGAGGATCACGTTGGAGGCAAGTTCGTAATTGCGTTTGTAATGGAAGACAAAGAGGTTAAAGGTAGCTATGAGAACGAGAAAGAGCTCAAAGAGGGCATATAGGGTCTTCCCGTTGCTCAGGTGAACGTAAACCCCGAATGTAAGCGTTGATAGGATCCCTACCAGCGAAAAGGTGATGATGAACTTGCTCTGATAGCTTGAGAGGACATGGTTCATTAACCTTATTTTACAAGGGTTTGTGAATTTTGGTGGAGGCGGCGGGAATCGAACCCGCGTCCGAAGACGGTGGCTCTTCCGGGGCTCTACAGGCTTAGCCCGTGTTTGCTTCTTCCCTCGGGTCGCCCACGGGCAGGCTTCCCAAGGGGAGCACGGCTCAGGTTTTCGGGGGTCCTCACCGTGCGTCGGAACCCCCAGAGCCCCTGTTCTCTGACGCCTTCAGGTCAGCCAGAGGCGAACCTCCCTGAGGCGCGCTGCCTCTTTAATTAGGCAGCGAGAGCGACTTCAGCTTCGGGAAGTGTTGTTAGCGGCTGTTAAGGTTGCCACCCTGCCTGCTCCCCGGGAACCACCGGTCCCCGTCGAAACCAGTCGCCCCCTGAAGCCAATTTTTAAATTTAGTTCTCTCTCATCCGCCGGTCAAGGAGTTAATCCACCTCAAATACGTCTCTTATGTCAAGTTCAAAGCCTTCAAGAAGTTTGGAGCTGACTTTACCCTCCTCCTCCGCGTAGGAGTAGAGCTCGTATCCTTTATCCGTCAAGCTCCACACCTGAAAGACCCTGTCATTGGGGAACGCAAGCCAGAACTCCTTTACCCCAAACCTTTCATAGAGGTTCTTCTTATACTCTGTATCTCTTACGAATGTTGAGGGAGACACAACCTCAACTATAAGGTCTGGGACTCCAAATATGCCTCTCTCCTTTATTATTTCTCTGTTCTTTTCCGATACAAAAAGTATATCTGGCTGAACTATGTTCTCCCTATCAAGGATAAGATCAATGGGAGCGAAGTAAACCTTACCCAGCTCGTTCTTCTTTACAAACTCCCTTAAACTGAGGAATATCTGAGCGCAGACATCCTGATGATAAGGTCTCGGTGCTGGTGCCATCA
>JALSTO010000070.1 GCA_026983685.1 Aquificaceae bacterium
TGCTGAGCTTCCCCTCCGCCCTTTTTACAGCACAACCGACAAGCCTCCTTACCATATAGCGAAGAAAGTGGGAGGCTGTAAAGCTGAGCTCTATGAGAGAGCCTTCAACCCTCATGTCGGTTTTCAGCTTAATTTCGGTCCTCTTCTCTTCTTCCAGCTTTGCAAAGCCGGAAAAATCGTGCTTCCCCGAGAAGGCTTCCATAGCCCCCTTCATAGCTTCTAAGTTCAAGGGCTTGGGTATGTGCCAGGAAAAAGGATAGATGAAAGGGTCTCTCGTCTCTGAGTTCCATATCCTGTAAATGTAGGTTTTTCCTCTAACCGAATATCTTGCGTTGAAGTTCTCGGGAACTTTCTTTACCTCGTAAACACCTATATCCTTTGGAAGCATTGAGTTCAAAGCCCTCAAGACCTTCTTCTCCTCCATATCCCTTGATGACAGGAAGTTCGCTATGTAGTCCTTAGCATGAACGCCCGCATCGGTTCTGCAACAACCCACGAGCTTTACGTCCTCTTCAAATAGCTTCCTAAGGACAAGGGCTAACGTTCCCTGAACTGTAGGCACATCGGGCTGGATCTGCCATCCTGAGAACCTTGTTCCCACGAAGGCAAGCCTCAGCATGAAGTTAATCATGGTTTAAAATTCTAAGGTTATGAGGATAGCCCTGCTCTGTTCGGGAGGGGACGCCCCCGGTATGAACTCCGTTATCAGGTCCGTGGTAAGGACGGCGGAGTCTTTGGGACATGAGGTCGTCGGTGTGAGGAGGGGTTACAGGGGTCTTATAGAGGGAGATATGCAGGAGCTCAGGAGCAGGGATGTGGGGGGTATCCTTGACAGAGGAGGGACCGTACTTCTCAGCAGTAGGGAGGAGAGGTTTAAAGAGCTTGAATACAGGGAGAGAGCCTATATGAACCTTAAGAGTAACGGGGTTGAGGGTGTCATAGTCCTCGGGGGAGAGGGAACCTTCAAGGGTGCGGAGCTGATAGCTGAGGAGAGCGGAATTCCCGTAATTGGAGTACCCTGCACTATAGACAATGATGTAGGTGCCACCGATTACTGCATAGGATACGACACAGCCCTCAGGAACGCTGTAGATGCTATAGACAAGATAAGGGACACCGCGAGCTCCCATGAGAGGGTCTTTATAGTTGAGGTGATGGGAAGGAAGAGGGGCTTCATAGCGGTTGAAGCCGGGCTCGCGACGGGAGCGGAGCTGATCCTCGTTCCCGAAGAGAGCTTCCCGAAGGAGATGATCCCCGAAGAGATAAAGAAGGCTAAGGAGATCGGGAAGCTTCACTACATAATCGTCATGGCTGAGGGGTATGGCAGGGCTGAGTCTCTGAGGGAATACCTCCTCTCGGAGCTGGGGGAGAGGTATGGGGAGATAAGGGCTACGGTCCTGGGTCACCTGCAGAGGGGAGGTTCGCCCACCCACACCGACAGGATAATGGGAATGAAGTTTGGAGAGGTTGCCACCGAAGCCCTCCTTTCGGGTGAGAGGTCTGGCTTCATTGCTTACAGAGACGGGAAGTTTTACATAGAGGACTTTGAAAAGGCGGGAGAGTACAAGGATATTGACTGGGAGGCGCTCAGGCTCAACAGAAGGCTCAGCTCCTGATCAATCCTTTTCCTCCTTCTTCTCGTAGTTTGGCTGGAAGCCTATTACAGCCTCCTTTGAGAAGGTTATCTTCGTGTTGGCGTCAACCTTGAGGGTTACCGTTCTGTCGCCTATTTCAACAACAGTCCCCCATATACCGGAGGATGTAACCACCTTGTCCCCCTTTTTAAGGCTCTCTATGAGCTTCCTGTGCCTCTCCCTCTCCTTCTTCTGAGGTCTTATTATCAGGAAGTAGAAGATAGCAAATATACCAACAAGGAAGAGGACCTGAAAGAGAATGGCTCCTGTTGGACTGTGGGGCGCCTGTCCTTGGGCAAAGGCTATGTCTATCATATCATTCCTCCTTCCAGTACTCCTCAAAGGCTATCCATGTCTTTGGAACTATTGACTTGAGGTCGTCCCAGCTCTTCATGTATTTTACCCGTTTTTGGGCAGCTCTGTTCAGGGAGCTTCCTAAGAGCTCCATAGCCTCTTCCTCAAACTCTTCGGGAGATCCCTCAAGGATGGACCGGGCGGCCATGGAACCCGTGAGAACGGCGTTGGCTATACCTCCTCCGGTTATCGGATGGCAGAAACCTCCCGCATCTCCGACCAGAAGTACATCACCGCGAAGCGGTCCCTTCACACCTTCAGCCGGTATCCAGCCTCCGGTCCTTGAGAGTATCTTCTCACCCACTATGCCTTCCGAGAGAACCTCCCTGAAGAACCTTCTGAGGCTCTCCATGACGTTTATAGGGTAGCTCGGGTCTATGCCGACCCCTACGTTTGCCACATCGCCTTTTGGAAATATCCAGCCGTAGCCTCCCGGTATGTAGTCTCTGAAGTAGATCAGGAGGTCTCTGACGGGAACCTTCAGGGGCACGGTAAACTGGGCTGTGGTCAGAAAGCTCTCCGTGTGAGGTCCCGTTAGCTTAGCTACCTTTGACCTCGGACCGTCCGCTCCTATAACCCATCTGGCTTGAACGGGGTACCTCTCTCTGCTGTCTATGTGCTCAAGCCAAGCCTTCCCGTCCTCAAAACCGAGAAAGCGGGTCCTGAGCCTGAGATGAGCACCTTCGGAGAGGGCGAGCTCCGTTATGCGCCTGTCAAACCTGTCTCTGTGGAGAACGTATCCCTCAGAGTACATGCTGACGACCTCGCCCCAGGGGGTGAAGTGGATCATTTCTCCGACTTCCTGGGCTATGACCTCCTCAGGGAAGAACTCCGGAAAGCTGTGTTTGAGCTGGATGGGAACGAATTCCGCACACTGAACGGGCACGCCCGGTGCCCTCTTTATATCAACGAGGAGAACCTTAGCGCCCTCTTTAGCTAAGGTGTATGCGGATGTTGCGCCTGCTGGTCCAGAGCCTACTACAAGTACGTCCCACTTCATTCACTCTTGGAATTCAGCTGGTTCTTTATGAGCTTTCCCATCTTAAAGGTGGGAACGGAGCGGTCCCGGACGAATATCTCAACCCCCGTTCGGGGGTCCTTCATGAACCTTGAAGGCTTCTTCTTCACCTTGAAGGTTCCGAGCCCTCTTATCTCAACCTTCTCCCCCCTTGTGAGAGCTTCAGCCACAGCCTGAAAGACCTGGTCAACTATAGCCCTCGCCTTTCTCTGAGAGATACCCTTCCTCTTAGCTATCTCCCTTGTTATATCTGATTTCTTCATTCGTTCTCCTCCTCAATGTAGATGGTCCTGACTTTGCTCTTTTCACCCTTTGCCTGCAGGGTCTGGTTTTTCTTATCATACACTATCTCTTCAGCCTCAAGGACGTTTTTCTCTTCCTCAACCCGTGCTCTCCCCCTCAGCACTATTACGTCCGTTCTGAAGTCATACTCCGCGTAATCTGAAAAAGCCTTCCTTCCGGGCTCCGAGTACCTGACCTCGCCCTTAGCCACCATCTTAACAGGCTTTCCCCTATCGTCAAGGAAGACGATCACCTCATCCGCCCTCAGAAGGGAATCGCCCCTCGTTAGCTTTACCTTACCCCTGTAGATTATCCTGTCCTTCTTGAATATCAGCTTCTCAGCCTCTCCCGTTATAGGTTGAGAGAGAGCAAAGGACAGAAGTGCTAACGGGAGAATGAGCGCCTTAAACTTCATGCTTAGTCCTCACCTTGCCTATTATAACCTTCAGGGGTCTCAGGAAAGCCTTAAAGCCACTCCCTTCTATGAAGTTCCTGCCCTTCCAGACCTGAACCTTCCCTTTTCCGTACAGGAGATCCCTGTTGAAGTCAATGGTAGCCCTGTCGGTTTTGAAGAAGAAAGCTTCGCCCCTTATCTCAACACCTCCC
>JALSTO010000071.1 GCA_026983685.1 Aquificaceae bacterium
ATTTTTGTTTGTCACGGTGAACTCTAAAAGGTTATCGTTCCCTGCATTATCCTGACCTATTGCATATATAGTCCTTGTAGAAGGGTCTCTGTCTTTGAGCTTTTTGCCAGCCTCCCATACGTCATGTACTTCGTCAAGGGAACTGTAGGTAACATCGGGGCTGGTTGCGCTCGTTGGGTCATCCCCATAAACGATAAGATTCCCTGAGATATCAACGTTGAAGTCAAGTATAAAATCGTTGTTTGTGTTGAGAACCTTATCCTGATCCGTGTCTTCTCTTATCTCCTGGGCGGTTGAAGTCAGATAAAACCAGTAGTTGTAAAGATACCCTATCCAGTCAACCCTGTACCCGCCGGGGAAGGGCTTCTGAGGATAGAACACCGCCTGTATCACTGAGTTCCCCTTGGTTCCCCTCCTTGAAAGTATAGAAACCGAGCTTGCGGAGGAAGTCTTCTTAAGGATATCCCTTATAAAGGCAAGGAGGCTTTCCTTTATCTCAACAGCGTTCTTCGCATTCAGGAATGTATCGGGAATCCCGTCCCCGTCCCTGTCCCAATCCGAAGAAGAAGGTGGAAGGGGAGTACAACCGCTTCCCCTACCAGAGCCACAATCGTCCATTGTACAGGTTTCCCAAGGGTATTGCCTACCGGAACCATTCCAGGAGCTACCTGTTGTGCCCCCGGGCCAGGTGTTTACAGCCTTGTCAAAGGACCCATACATCGCAACGTTTTTTAGGGACAGTTCTCCAGTTCCTCCGAGAAACAGTCCCAAGGAGTAAACACCTGACACGCTTATGTCGTAGCTATTTCCGAGGACTGACACGGTTCTAAGCACGTCCGTATGCATTCTGTAGGCTGGAACGACTGGATCCACGGAGTAATTTTCATATCCCGAACTGTCAATGGAACACCTCCAGTTGGGAGGGTCTCCTCCATAGTTCCACTGGCCGTCAGAGGCTAAGATAACAAAGTTCTTTGCACAGGGTGCAAGCTGACAGTTTTTTTTCTGATAATCGCACACATACAGCGGATCCTTGTAAAGGTCACTTGTGCCTGCAATATCAAAGCCGTTGCTATAATCATGGTCGTTGCTTTGCTTGAAATAATCATAAGCTTCCCACATGGCTATTGCTGTGCCTGTTCCTCCATAGGGCTCTATTCTGTTTATGAATCTCTTTAAGTAGGTATACGGGTGATCCGGGTCTGCGTTTCCAGGATTACCACTCCCCGTATATGGATAATCGCCTATATACACCTTTTGCTCTCTTAAACCAGCAGAGTAGAAAAGTGCTCCAAACCTAGGTTTTGCAGATTCGCTCTCCATTATCTGAAGTATCCCTTTAATCCTTTCCTTAGGCACAAGGACCCTTTCCCAAGTAGTGGTTGTCTCCAAAACGCATGTTGAACCCGTACAGGCTAAGTCAGGATCGCAATCTGTTGTGGTAAATGGATCGCTATAATCACACTGCCGAGGTCTGCCCCCGGTTATAGCCCATCTGAGCAGGTCTATTCTGGACATAAATAGAAAGTTCAAGCAGGCTCCCTTATATGGTCTGCTGTAATCAACTTCATCGTACCTCTGGGGACAGGTATCCGCAGTTGTTCCTGTGGGAGCCTCTTCCCAGTAGCCTTCTGTGGAGTTATAAACATACACTTTATCTGGTATAAAGTAACCTTCTTCCTCACCTGTATAAGTACCCCTACATGTTTCACTACCATCACAGAATCCTACACCATCATCACGTGGGTTGTATGCACTCCAGTCCATACTACCGCTGACGTCTATTACGAATAGTATGTTTGGAGGGACAGCAGTGGTTAAGAAGGGTGGGATGTTACAAGAGGTTGCACCTACGCTGGTTTTCACTGTTCCAAATAAGACAAAAAGCACAGGAAGAAAAAATATCCATAAATAAGTCATGGCTCATCCCTCTCGGTAGCTTCCTTCTTTCTGACTATTCCTAAGAAAAATACTTTTTCCTCCCTGCAAGGATTGCCCGAAGCTTTAAAACGGATCAAGCTTTTGGTTTTTAAATTTACCTTCTCTTTTAAAAGAAACTGATAGAGTCCGTAACAATCATCGCTTTTCACATATATGGTAATGCTATCGCCTCTGATATCTTTAATTATACCCATAGCTTCGTATTCTCCTGCATAACTTAAGGACATAAGCGTAAGCCATACGATTACAAACTTTCTCACCATTCCTATCCCTCCAGCTGTCTATTATTAGCAAATCTATGAAAAAATCGTGAATCATAGACAGACGAGGACGGTAAAGTGCCTCTTTGCTTTTATATGGAGCTCAGCCCCGATCCTGCCCGCTATGAAGTTCGCTATCCTAAGCCCCATTCCCGAGCCACCTTCTGTGCCTTTGCCTGTAAAGTCGTTCCTGACGGCTACTATGTTTTTGCCCTTGAACTTCAGAACTCTTATATAAACCTTTCTCTCGGAGTACTTCATGGCGTTCTCAATCAGCAGGTCTATGAGCATCTTAAGATACAACAGATTTGTGTTTATCCTGACCCCTTGGCTCACCTTTATGCGGACATCCTTTGAGAGCTTCTCTTCATAAAGAAGAGCTGTGCTGAGAACAAGCTCAGATATATCAACACCCTCTTTCCTCCCTTCAGAAGCTTCCTGCAACATCTCCATAGCTTTGAGCGTGTCTTCGTAGCTCCTTTCCAGAGTATCCAGGCTTATTTTCAGCCTGTTCTTTGGTGGAGAGTCGGGGATCATCTCAAGGTTTAGCCTTTGAGAAGCCAGAAAGTTCCCCAGCCTGTGGGTCAGGGCAAGTATGAGTATGTTCAAAAACTCTTTAGACTCACTCTCCCTCTTCAAGTATCTGTATATCGTGTAGTAAAGCAGGAGGAATATAACAACTACTAAGACACCCTCCCACAGGAAGATTATAAGGGCGTAGCGTATAAGCTTTTTCCTGATGTAGCTGTTTGAAACAGCTATGTAGTGTTTTCCTGTGAAGGCGAGTATGGCGTAGTCCTCTCTGAGCAAAGGTTTATCAGATATAGCTATGTATTCAGGGTACTTTTCGCCCCGATTGTACAAAAGTAGCTTTGAGTAGAGCTTGCCTTCCTGAGCAAGCTGTTCCTCAATAAGTCCTTTTATATACATTGTGCTTACTACGTTCATTATTGAGAAGCCCACAACGAGAGTCAGAAAGAGAAACAGAAGAATCTTGGACTCAAACCTCATAATAGCTTGTAACCCACACCCTTGTATGTCTTTATACTTTCGGGGGGAAGAACCTTCCTGAGCTCCTTTATGTAAGCCCTGACTATATCGCTACCAACCGGCTTGTCCTCCCATATGCAGTTCAATATGGTTTCGGTGCTTACAACCCTTCCTCTATTCTTTACAAGAAGGTTCAGGAGTTCCCAGGCGGTTTTTGATAGGTGAACCTCCCTGCCTCCTCTGTATATTGTCTTCCCCTCAAGATCAATCTCCACATCTCCTATCTTCAGAATAGACTGCTGAGAGTTTCTTCTCAGAAGTGCCCTGAGTCTTAAAAGGAGCTCTTTTGGCTCAAAGGGCTTTGTCAGGTAATCGTCCGCTCCGAGGTTAAAGCAGACCTCCTTATCCTTAATGGTTCTTTTTGCAGTTAGGATGAGGACAGGAGTCCTGATACCCTCTCCCCTTAGCTCTTTGAGTATATCCTCCCCATCTCCGTACTTGAGCATAAGGTCCAAAACTATCACGTCGTAGGTGCTGAGAGATCTAACATCCTCTATATCTCTATCGTCCCTGATCCACTTGACGCTGAAGCCCTCCCTTTCAAGATATTCCTTCAGGCTCTCCCCGAGTATGGGATCGTCTTCCACGAGCAGTAGCCTCATCTCCCCAATAGAATAAAATAGCAAAGATGAGAAGCAC
>JALSTO010000072.1 GCA_026983685.1 Aquificaceae bacterium
GAACTCAAGGTCCTTTCGGGCGAGCTTGGGTCCAGCAGTCTCCCCGGGAGCATACTCAAAGTTCCAGGGCACCCTGTCTTCCTCCATAAACTCCCTCAGTTTGGCGAGTATGAAGTTTGAAACCTCTTCTGCAAAAGACAGACCCTCGGGGTGGAAGAGACCAGACCTATCTTCAATAAGCCTGCCGGATGAGTCATACTCAGCAAACCCGAAGTTTATCAAGCCCTCGTGTCCTCCCTGAAGGGATATAGTATTGAAGAGGGTTGAGAGGTCTTTCATGTAGTAGAAGAAGGTGGGATAGAGCTCCCTGTGCTGGTCTATAAACTCCCTCTTCTTGTTTAGGACGCTCCTTGCTTTCCAGAGAATATCCTCAAGGTGTCTGAAGAGTCCTTCCCTGTTTCCTCTGTGGATCCATCCCAGCCTGTTGAAGTTTATTGAGATCACTCCGATTGAACCGACGCCCGAGGCGTTTCCGAAGACTGAGCCCGTGTTGGAGACCCTGAGAACTTCGCCCATATCCACCTGAAAGCGACAGCAGAAGCTCCTCTGGAGGCTGGGATCCCTCGGTTCAAGCCCCCTCTCAAGGAAGGGCTTGCTCATGAAGTTTTCAAAGTAAGCCCCTCCGTGTCTGTCCATGTTTTCCAAGAACTCAAGGAAGACAGGGTCATCAAAGTCAAAGTCGTCGGTTATCTGAACGGTTATCAGCGGGAATGTCCAGGGTCTTCCGTCCGCATCACCCTCCCACATAGCCTGAAGGAAGCCCAGAGAAACCTTGTCGTATATATCCGAGGGTATATCGGAGTACCTGTTTTCAAGAACCTGTCCTCCAACGATAATGTACTCATCCCTCAGTGAGGGAGCGGGCTTACCGAACTCAAGGGTCACGTTCGTGAAGGGGCTGTTACCACTCCTGAAGGGGAGGTTGACGTTGTAGAGAAAGCTCTGAAAGGCATGGGCTATCTCATCCTGAGAGTATTTCCTGTGATGGTACCTCTCTTCGTACCATACGTAGGAGCCGGCAACGGTTATGAGGTCGTTAAGGGCTACAGCTCCCGCAACCTCTTGAGATATCAGACAGATGAAGTTGGCACACTGGTCAAGAAGGTTCCTTAGCCTTCTCGGTGGTCTTGAGCGGGGCATGACCCTCGTGTTAGCTGTGAGTCCGTTCAGAGCTATATCTCTCGCTGAAAAGCCTATACAGTAGGGACCCAGAAGGGCAAGCTGGTGCTGATACCACCACCCCTCCTCGTGCATGAGTCTCTCTTCTTCCGTGAGTATCTCCCTGAGCATATACTCCTTCATAAGCTCACCTGAGAGTATGTTTGCCATAGCTGGCAGGGAGTAAACAAGGTTTGCGTTGTGCTTTGCGAGGTCTGCGGACCTCAGGTACTCGTCTATCAGGTGGGTGGAAACTTTCTCCATGCTCACCTCCTCTTTTTCGGATATTTTAGAATTTCTGATTTATTTATCAATATCTATTTTTTAACCCTCCCTCAACTACTTAAAGCTCAGCGATTTAAGTGTATGTGATGTCTGATCGTTTTGTTTGTTGTGGTGCCGGAGGCGGGAGTCGAACCCGCACGCCCCGGAGGGCACCGTCCCCTCAAGACGGCGCGTCTGCCAGTTCCGCCACTCCGGCTTTTGTGGGCTTTATATTATAAACCACGATGAGAGAACTGCCAAGACTCTACGCCATAACGGACAGGAAAAAGTACGGTGATGACTTTCTCTCTACACTGGAAAGTATCCTCAAGAAGGGGGTCAGGATGGTCCAGCTCCGGGAGAAGGACCTCAGCGGAAAGGAGCTCTACGAGCTATCCTTAAAGGTAAGGGAGCTAACAAGGGAGTACGAAGCTCTCCTTATAGTGAACGAGAGATTTGATGTAGCTGTCGCGGTTTCCGCTGATGGAGTTCATCTTCCCGAGAAGAGCTTTCCTCCCTCGGTCGTTAAGAAGCTCTTTCCCCAGCTCATTGTTGGCTACTCAGCCCACTCGGAAGAGGGAGCCCTCTACGCTCAGGAGGAAGGAGCGGACTACATAACCCTCGGTCCCCTCTTCAGGACGAGCTCTCATCCATCTGCAAAGCCTCTTGGAACTATGAAGTTCAGGGAGATAGCTCAGAAAGTAAACATTCCCATATACGCTCTTGGCGGTGTGACGTGGGATAGAGTGAGGCTATGCTACAAAAACGGCGCCTACGGTGTGGCAGGTATTACAATGTTTTTACAGGATGAGGACAAGGGATCTGATACTTGAGGAAGCCCTTAAACTCTTTTCCGAGAAGGGCATAAAGGAAACAACAATAAGGGACATAGCGAAGGCTGTCGGCATAACAGAGGGTGCCATATACAGGCACTTTGAGAGTAAGGATCAGATAGTTTACGAGCTCTTTGATACGTACTCTTCCCAGCTCTACGAGAAGATGGAGAGAGCTATAAAGCGAGGGAAGGATACGGAGGAGAAGTTCAGGAACATGGTGATGAGCTTCCTTGATTTTGCCTTCAAAAACCCGGACGCTTTCCGATACCTCAACCTCTTCCACTACCTGAGAGGGAAGGAGGTGAAAAAGTTCAAGCACATACCATTCCTCCTCCTTAAGGACTTTATCCTCAACATGGACAGGGAAGGGCTTCTCAGGATTGAACCCGAGTACGCCCTCGCCATGGTTACGGGAACCCTTGAGAGGGTCTTCCTGTACAAGAACATGGGCATACTCAAGGGAAGGCAGGATGAAGTGAAGAAGAAGACTGCAGAGCTTCTGTGGAAGAGTCTCACCAAGTGCTAAAGGTCATAAAAGGGAGAGCTTTCTTGCTGTATCCTTTTCCCTAAGATGATAGATAGGGAGAAGATAGAGAAGGCTATCAGGCTCTTTCTTGAAGGAATCGGAGAGGACCCGGACAGGGAGGGTCTCAGGGAAACTCCCCAGAGGGTAGCCCGCATGTGGGAGGAGTTTGAAAAGCTAAGAAGCTTTGACATGAAGCTCTTTGAGGAGTTTGGCACCTACAACGAGATGGTACTCGTGAAGGACATAAAGTTCTACTCCCTCTGCGAGCACCACCTCCTACCCTTTTTCGGAAGCGTTCACATCGCCTACATACCCGACGGGGTGATCTGCGGACTCTCAAAGCTCGTCAGAACGGTAAGGTCCTTCTCTTTGAGACCTCAGGTTCAGGAGAGGCTCACCGAGGAGATAGCGGACTTCTTGGAAAGAGAGCTGAAACCCAAGGGTGTCGGGATAGTTGTGGAGGCGGAACATCTCTGTATATCCATGAGGGGGGCTATGTCTCCGGGACACCTTACAGTAACCTCAGCCCTAAGGGGGGTCTTCCTCAAGGACATGAAGACGAGGGAGGAGTTCCTGAAGCTGGTCAAGAGCCCATAGCTCTGGTAGAATATAAAAAGCCATGTATTACGCACTCCTGACGCTCTTTGTAATAGTTGCGGTTCTCCTTATAATCCTTGCCCTACTTCAGAAGGGAAGGGGAGATGTGGGAGCAGCCTTCGGCGGAGGTATGGGACAGTCCATATTCGGTGCTGGAGGTGTTGACACAATCCTAACTAAGGCTACCTACTGGCTCGGCGGTATATTCCTGGTCTTAGCCGTACTCCTCTCCATAGTTCCGAGGGGGGAAAGGGGGTCAATAATTGAGAAGGAAATCCGCGATGAGGTTAGAGAAGCTCCTGAAAAGCCTGCCCAAGGAACTGAAAAGGGACGGGGAGCTGATATTAGCCCACCTGCTGAGGGTAAGAACGGCGGATCTACCTCTCCTTCTGGAAAGTGAAGTCCCGCCCGAGGTTGAGAAGAAATTCCGGGAGCTGATTGAGAAGAGGAAGAGAGGGACGCCTACGGTGTATCTCTTGGGAGAGTGGGACTTTTACG
>JALSTO010000073.1 GCA_026983685.1 Aquificaceae bacterium
CCCTCATGGTGCGACTACAGGCACACAGACGACTGCGGTGAGTGCGGTGGGTGCACTGTGGGAGACCTCTACCGCATGGCTTACGAGAGGGGAATGATACCAATAACCATAACAAGCTTTGAGATGCTCAGGGACACCCTCCAGTGGTGTGCTCAGAACGGCTACACCTACATAGGACACTGCTGTTATGAGTTCTACGAAAAGCGCTACGAGATATTCCGCAAGGCTAAGGACTGGGGAGCGAACGGAGTCCTCATTGACATAATAGGGACAACCTGTTATAACTTAGGGGTTGAGGAGGAAGAAAGAGCCTATCACGGAGAGTTTCAGGTAGAGCTTGACCTTTTTGTGGAGGATTCTGAGAAGATACTTGCCCTGAAGGAAAAGGTTGAGGAGCACAACGGAAAGGAAAAGAGGGAAAGACCAAAACCTGCGGATGCCCTTAAAGAGTTCATACCCGAATACTACAAGATTCCCAAGGTGGTGTCGGGACCAGAAGAGGATAGAACACGCCTTCCCATAGTTAAAGAGAAGGACAAGGAGATAGGCTTTATAAATGGAGAGAAGGTTGAATACGACCGAGCCCTTGAGACCGCAGTAAGGCTCCTACTTGAAGCTCAAAGACCAACCATAATAGTGGGACCCCTCGTTCTCTGGAGCTGGAACGAGGAAAGCAGGGAAAAGGCAAGGCTCGTGAAGGAACTGAAGGAGCTGTTCCCTAACCTCAACATCCACGTTCTTCCCGACTACAGACCCAAGAACAAGAACTACGACCCAGCGAGGGAGATAGACCCTCCGAACCCCCACATATCCATACTCCACGGAGACCACGACCTCACCCTCATGCTGGGAGTCCACTGCTACCGAACGGACTTTGTCATAAGACTCCTGAAAAAGCACACAAGCACCAAGATAGTAACCCTCTGCAACCTCTACGGGCACCCCGAGGCGGATGTATCCCTGAGCGGTATGAACCCAGAGAAGCTGAGAAGGTTTGTGGAGGAAACTACTAAGAAACAATTAAACAAAGTATAGGTTCCTGTTCTTCAATTTTTAGATTGTAGTTGACTATTTCACAGGCTAACTGCGCCATTTGTATGAAATTTTGCACACTATAATTTGTTCCTATATACCAATCTCCCCTAAGTATATCCTTATGTTTAGCTGACAAGTCTATTCTATCACCATATAGTTCTTGTGGATTTCTTGATATAAATACCCTTTTCTTCCCACGCCCTTTTTTATAAAATACGTTCAAAAATCCATTGTTCTCATCTTCAATGGTGTTTAAAAGTGTTTTTACGAGGTCTTTCATCGACCGGAATTTACGCGCCTTATTTTTGTAAACCAATATGAATTCTCTGAACTTTTTACTTTTAGTTTTCAAAACTGACGCAGGCTTTGTATGCTTTAATTTGGATTCATTTTCATTCACTTCATAATAGTGCATATTTATGTCTTCCATCTGCAGGAAGGTTCCCTCAGACATATTGTGTAAGAATTCACGCACTATATTTATATCAACATCTGTATTTATTTTTTGTCGGAGCTTTTCAGATATTAAATCTACTAATAGTTCTTCAGGTTCAGAAATCATATCTTGCCAAATTTCCGTTATATACAGTTTTGTCAACAGTGTGCTACGGGCCTGTTTCAGAGCGTATCCACTTGAGACAGAATCCTTGCTAATATATTTTCTGAATTGTTCTTCCGCATAACTTGTATTATCAAGTATATTAAGGCTAACAAATTTCCTATCGTCCCACTTTATATTCCTTTCTGTGGGAAGATAAAACCACCACTCTTTGCCATTTGTTAGAACTGCCAATTCTATTCCTTCAGTGTAAGCGTAACGTAACAATTGTTCTTCATGAGCGGATAAAAATTCACCTAAGTTCTTAGCTTCTATAAAAACTTTGGGTCTACCATCTATAAATAGGGCATAATCAACTATGCCTCTCGCAGACTTATATTGAGGAACCACTTCCTCACTCCAAGTATCCCATCCCAGCGCTTCTAATACAGGCAGTATTACGTATTGACATACCTGATGCTCGTTTAAGTGATATCTTTGATTGAGCTTATAAGCTATGTTTTCAAGCACATTTGCTAAATCCACCTTACTATTATTATATATACGCCTTTCAAACCTGCCCCAGGAGCATGAGCTGTCTCATTGTTTCCTTGTAGGCTCTCTGGACTTCCTGGGCGGACTTCTGGACGTCTTCAAAGCCGAGTATTCCTGCGGATATGGCAAGGTTTCTGCATCCAGCCTTTACGACCTCCGCAACCCTGTAGGGCATTATCCCACCTATGCAGACTATGGGCTTTTCTGAAACCCGTACAACCTCCTTGAGAGCCTCAACACCCACAAGTTTATACTTCTCCTTTGTGGTTGTGGGATATATTGAGCCGAAGCCTATGTAGTCTATGGGAAGTTTCTGAGCCTTCTTCACCTCCTCAAGGCTGTTGGCGGTGTAGCCCACGTAGAGCTTGTCTCCCACAACCTTCCTTACAGCCTCCGGCGGGAGGTCTTCCTTCCCAACGTGGACTCCGTCCGCCTCAACCGCAAGGGCAAGGTCTACCCTGTCGTTTACAACGAGGTCCGCATTATACTTACGGGTTAGTTCCCTCAACTTGAGAAGCTCCTCGTACATCTCCCTCGTGTTCTTGTCCTTGAATCTATACTGAACAGCGGTAACACCGCCCTGAAGGGCTTTCTCTATGGTCTCAAAGAGGTCTCTTCCTTTGAAGTATTTATCGTCTGTTATGAGATATATGGTAAGGTTCATCTCTGCCTCCTTTTTTGGCGGAGAGGGAGGGATTCGAACCCTCGGAGGGCTTTTGACCCTCTGCCGCTTAGCAAGCGGCCGCCTTCGGCCACTCGGCCACCTCTCCTGAGTTTTAAAATTATATATCACATGAACCTCTTTGATAGATACCTCCTCAGGAATTACCTCAAAACCTTTGGTGCTGTTACCTTTGTTTCTCTCGGTCTGATAGTCCTTTACAGCCTTACTGACCTGTTCCTCGGCTTTAAAGAGGCGAGCCTTGAAATCGGCCTCAGGTACACCCTTTCCCTCGTTCCCCTTGGCTTTTACGTCCTCTCCTCCCTTCTCGTCAACATATCCCTCCTCATACTGTTCAGGAGGCTCCTGTCCAGGAGGATAGACCTCACCGTTCAGAGCTTCGGTGTGTCTCCCTTAAGGTTCAGCTCTCCTATCCTCTGGGTTGTTCTCTTTTTATCCTTATCCTTCCTTCTCCTCAACGAGAGCTTCTTCCCGAGTATGTTTAAGAGGCTCTGGTACATTGAGAAGACTTACAAGAAGAAGCAGGAGGTTGGACGCCTCGTTGAGAGGCTATGGTTTGTAAAGGATACATCCAAAGGCAGGTACTACATATATATAGACAGCCTTGATGTAGTCAGCGGTAGGTTCACGGGTCTCTTCATGCTCATAACCGACAGGGAGGGAAAGGTGAGCGAAGTGGTTGAAGGGGGAAGTGGCTCATGGAAGGGGAATGTAATATACGTGGATTCGGGCTCCGCTTACAATTTCAGGGAGGGCTATATGGTAAGCGAGCTGATGAATTTCTCCTTAGGAACGGAGATAGCCCTTTCGGAGGTGAGCCTCTTTGCGGAGAAGATTCCCCACGTGAGGTCTTCCTCCCTGATAAAGCTATATCTGAAGGGGGAGAGGGTAGGTCTTGATGCGAACAGGTACCTCTCCGAGGTTCTGTACAGGGGCGGAATGTCCCTCCTTCCCCTTATGGTTGCACTACCTCTTGTATCAACCCTCTTCAGGAGAAGGAATCTTAGGTACGGGATGGCTTCCTTCCTTCTCCATCTGAGTGCATCCTG
>JALSTO010000074.1 GCA_026983685.1 Aquificaceae bacterium
CAAGGCACGGCTCATTCTTGAGGTCTATGAGAGGGAGAAGCCCCACATAGTTGTGGCAACGGGGGACATGGTTGATGGGAACATGAAGGGTTCGGAGCACCTTGCGGACATGCTCGCCAAGATGAACCCACCTCTGGGCAAGTTTGCGGTTGTGGGAAATCATGAGTTCTATGTGGGTCTTGAGCAGTCCGTTGCATTCCTTGAGAGAGCGGGTTTCAGGGTCTTGAGGGGTGAAAGCACCGCCGTAGGCGGTCTCTTAAACATAGCGGGAGTTGATGACCCGGATGGGAAAAGGCTCGGATACAGGGTGTTCACCGATGAGCTAAAGGCACTCAAGGGAGCAGACCCGAGGAGGTTCACGATACTTCTCAAGCACAGACCCACCGTTGATAGAGAGGCTCTTGATAAAGTTGACCTCGTCCTTGCGGGACACACCCACGGGGGAGTTCTCTTCTTTGTGGGCTACACCCTTCTGAGGCTTATCTTTGAGACCGACAGGGGGGTGAAGAAGCTTGAGGCGGGAAAGTTCATAGTGGTGAGCAAGGGTGTGGGGACAGGCGGACCACCCATGAGGTTACTATCACCTCCCGATGTGTTTGTTGTTGAACTTGTTGGCACTAAAGCTCTATCTCAACAAGCTTCTCCCTTGACCTCTCGCCCCTGAGCAGTTTTACAGCGCTCTTCTTTACCCTGAAGTGTTTTGCGAGGAGTTCTATGAGTCTATCGTTAGCCTTTCCCTTCTCAGGAGGTGCGGACACGCTCACCTCAAGGCGGTCTTCCGAAAGCCGGACTACCTTTTCTTTCTTAGAACCGGGCTTTACCTTAACCCAGAACTTCATTCCTCTGGTAGTTCCCTCTCACTCCTATATATCACGGTGTAAACCACGGTAAAGCCGTCTATCCCGTGCTCCCTCGCATGGGTAACCTTAACATCAATCACCTCTCCTCCCTCGTCGTATATGGCATCAAGGACCTCGTTGAGCTTTTCCGTTATCTCCGAGGTTGTTCCCTCAATGTCTATCACGAGAGCGTTTATCTTCATCACTATTATTATAGAAAGGATGCCAAGGGTAAGGCTCAAGAAGAGGATAAGGAAAAGGCTGAAGAAGAGAGAACCAAAACTGATTGAGATATATGAGAGGAAGTTTATAGAGACCCTTAAGGAGCTCAGGATTCCCCTCCTCATGCTCCATACAGCGATAACTATCGGGACCCTCGGCTACATGCTCCTCTCAGGTGGAGACTTTATAAACTCCTTTTACATGACGATAATAACCATAGGGACAATAGGCTTCGGGGAGGTGGTGACCGGGAGTGAGACCCCTTACGGGAGGATATTCTCTTCCTTCTTAGCCCTCGCCGGCATAGGCATCTTCACGACCTCGGTAACCGTGATAGTGAGGGTCTTCTTCAAGGAGGATATAATTGCTCTTTACAGGGCTATAAAGATGCTGAGGGAGATTGAGGAGCTTGAGGGACACTATCTGATATGCGGATATGACAAGACCTCCGCCTGGCTCGCAAAGACGCTGAAGAAGAGGAAGATTGAGTTCGTTGTGATAGAAGAAAAGCCGGAGGCTTTAAAGTACCTTCAGGAACACAACATAAAGTACTTCATAGCGGAGGAGCCTCACAAGAGGTCTGTTCTGATCTCCGCAGGTATAAAGAGGGCAAGGGGTATGGTGGTTAACCTGGGAGAGGATGCCAGGAACATAGCGGTCATAGTAACCGCAAGGCTTGTAAGACCGTCAAAGGAGGACTTCTACATATACTCCTTTGCCTCGGGTGATGGGTCCGCCCAGAAGATGGAGGAGCTCGGGGCAAACAAAGCCCTCGTCCCCAACAAACTCCTTGCTACGAGGCTCTCCGCTTATATATTTCACACCAGTTCAGCCTTCATATCCGACCTCTTTGACAGAATAGCCTTCGGCGAAGAGGCAGATATAGACATCCTTGAGTTCAGAATTGAGCCCGGCTCTCCTCTGATCGGGAAGAGGCTCAGGGACATAGACCTGAGAAAGAGCCTGAAGGTTACCGTTATTGCCATAAGAAAGCCCGACGGCTACCTTGACGTGACCATATCGGGGGAGAGCACCGTTGAGGAGGGGGATACCCTCATACTCTTCGGACATCCAAAGAACCTGAGGAATGCCCAGAAGGTTCTCTTAGAACGGGCTGTTTCACTCATAGGAGGTGGGGGATGAGGTACAAAAAGATACTCACCGACTTCTTCATACTCATGTCCCTTACCACAAACATAAGCTTTATAGTCAGCCCCAGCGGGTACGAGCTCGTCATAACGGTGGCTATGAACCTCGCGGCGACCATTCTTAAGATAGGTGAAGGTAAGGTCCTCTCAACGGAGATGCTTGCATCAAGCCTCGTGGCGGATCTCCATCTGATACCAGCCCTCTTTCTCTTTTACTTGGGAGACCAGGTAGAGGCTGTCGGTCTTGCTCAGGGCGCCTTAGCCGCCAACGTCATATCGGTTGTTATCTCAATAATTGAGACCGTCCTCAGCGCCTTTACCGAAGAGGAGGAGTAGTTATATATACCTCAGAATCGTCATGTCTCTTGTATCCGCAACTATCCTCATGAGAGCCTCGTAGGCTGTTCTGTACCTTGTATATTCCATTATGCTCTCGGAAAGCTCAACCTCCTCGTTGTCGGACTTCTGTTTCTTCAGAACGTCCATCCTGTTCTCCTGAACCTTCTGCTGGTCTCTGACCTGAGACAGGATGCTCCCGAACCTTCCTCTTTCAGTGACGATCTTGTCGTAAGCTCTCTGGTTCGCCATGAGGTCCGAGTCGTCAGGGTTCAAGCCGTTGGCAAGTTTATCCTTTATTTCAGATATCAGCTGAAAGACGTTCTGTGTATAAAAGTTTCCAAGGGGCGTTCCGGAAAAGCTGATCGTGAGATTTGTTGCCACATCCTCGGGTATGAGCCTGAGGGTGTATTGTCCGTTGGCTGTCCGGTGAACGAAGGACTTAACCCTCCCGGGGTCTATAGAGTTGTATATCGCTGATAGGTTCTTAAGGCTGTTGCTCTCAAGGATGTTGTTTCCCGTATCGGATATGTAGTTGTCGGGAGGAGAATCAGTATCCACTATCTTCAGGGTGTAGGTTCCGTCCGGGTTTGTGACGAGGGAAGCACTTATGTTCTGACCGCCGAAGGCGGTGTTTATCTGAGTTATTAGACCGTTGAGTGAGTAGCTTCCGTAGTTGGTGATCCTCGCTATCTCGTTCATACCGCTGTCCCTTAGGATAAGGTCTCCGTCAAGTCCGTAGTTGGAGAGGGGGGCGTTCGGGTCCTCAACCTTTGCGGAGAGGTACCAGATACCTCTACCGTAATCAACGCTCACGCTCGTGGAATCGTAGCTCACCGTTATGGTTCCGGAAGCTCCAAGGGAAGCTGTATCGCTCGCATAGAGGTTATCCATCTGATAGACGTTGGTGGAAAAGACTTTACTTCCCGGCGAGAAGACTTCAACGAAGCTCTCTCCATCTATCTGTACATTGAAACTCTCCTCAGAACCCTGGTAGGCAAAGCTGTCGGAAAAGGGCTTTGTTGTCAGGGCGGAGCCCGAGAATATGTAGTTCTCCCCCACCTTCTCGTTCGCTCTGTCAAGGAGGAAGCTGAGGGCTTCCTCAAACTCCATGCTCAGAGCTTTGAGAGCATCCGCAGTATGTATCTCGTTCTTTGCCTGAACAGCTTTGGTGTAAAGGAACTTTATCTTGTCCGACATTTTGGAGAGGGTAAAGTCAATGTAGGTAAGGTTGACATCGGAAAAGAGCCTGTTCCTTGAGAACTGGGATAGCTGGGCTATGTCCTTCTTCAGGCTG
>JALSTO010000075.1 GCA_026983685.1 Aquificaceae bacterium
ATCCTGTAGAGGTAGCCAAGAGGTACGAGAAGGAGGGTGCGGACGAGCTTGTTTTCCTTGATATTACAGCCTCCGCTGAAGAGAGGAGGATAATGATAGAGGTGGTCAAGAAGGTGGCGGAGACGGTCTTTATGCCCTTCACAGTGGGAGGTGGGATAAGGAGTACTGAGGACATGAGGAGGCTCCTTGAAGCTGGGGCTGACAAGGTATCGGTCAATACAGCCGCGGTTAAGAACCCTGAGGTCATACGGGAGGGAGCTCAGCTCTTCGGCTCCCAATGCATAGTGGTTGCGATTGACGCCAAGAGGAAGGGAGACGGCTGGGAGGTCTATATAAACGGCGGTAGGACACCTACGGGCATGGATGCTGTCAGCTGGGCTAAGGAGGCTGAGGCTCTCGGTGCGGGAGAGATACTCCTTACCTCAATGGACAGGGATGGAACGAAGGCTGGCTACGATGTTGAGCTTTGCAGGGCTGTCGCTGGGGCTGTAAACATCCCGGTCATAGCGAGCGGAGGAGCCGGTAGTATGGAGCACTTCTACGAGGTCTTCAAGGAAGGAGGGGTTGATGCAGCCCTCGCAGCCTCCCTGTTTCACTTTAAGGAGGTGGGCATACCCGAGCTCAAGAGCTATCTGAGAGAAAGGGGCATCCTTGTAAGGCTCACCTGAGGTAGGCAAAGCCCTCCTGAGTATAACAGGCGTAGCTCTCCCCGAGAACCTCCTTTGCGACAAAGCGTGCCCTCTCCACAGCGACCCTTCTGTTCTTGTCCGGGTACTTCGTGTTCCCATCCGCTATGCCTTCTACCTTTACCAGAGGTCTTAATCCTGCAGTCCTGAGCCCCTCAAGAACCTCCCTTATGTTCCTTAGGTTTACATCCCTGGTCCTCGTGCTTCCGTATCCAAACAGCAGGGAGTACTTCCCCACGAGAATGTAAACCTCCCGGGAGACCTTTGCGGGACCTTCAGCCCTTAACTGGGGCTTTTCAAAGTTTTCCGTCTCAACCACGTAGCTCAGCTTCAACCTCTCGCCGGGCTTCAGGGTGGGGAGCTTCACAGAAAGGGTATCATCCTCTATGCCTTCAGGCGGAAGGTAGTCAAACTCAACTATGTATGGCTTGCTTGATACAACCCTCGTCAGCCTTATGGAACCTACAACGCCTCCGCCGTTAAGTCTCTGGACGAGGACGGGCTCTTTTATCTCCTGTCCCGCAGTGTTCTTAAGGGTTACGCTGACCAAGTAGCTTCCCCCTTCACCCTTTCTCACAACCACCTCTTTCTTCACGTTGAGCCCATCTTTTGAGAGCTCCTCTCTCTTAATTGGTATGAATATCATCACGTCAGCCCTTCTGAACTCTTTCCCTACCTTCTCTACAGTCCTCGCCTGTATATCAAGGGTTAGCTCCCTCTGTCCCGGACACACAGCGTAGGATATTCCGATCAGGAGAAGTAGCGAGAGCACTACCATCATCTGAACTCCTCCCCAACTATCTTTAACCTTCCCTCCTCTTTTATTATATACAGCCTCTTTATTCCTTCATCGGAGTAAACATCAGAGCTGTACTTTTGCCTGAACTCCGCAACGTAGTACTCAACATTCTTATCAAGCCCCCTTCTGAAGGCAACGACCGTAAGGTCGTCAATATCAACCTCTATAAACTTCCTCGGAAGTATGACCTTCCTCTTGTATCTTTTCCACTCCCTTATGCCTCCGCCCTTCCACCTAAATCTTTCCGAGTAAAGGGATAGAAAGGTTTTAAGGTCCTTTTTCTCCCATGCCTCTTTCCATCTCTTTAGGAAGGACAGGACATCATCAAGCTCTATCTCCTTCGGTATCTCCTTGTATATAGCTATGAGAGTGTTCTTTGGAACTATTCTCCTGACTATCTTTCTTAGGTCATCGTTGCTGGCTACCACACAGCCCCTTGTGCTGAAGGGGATATTGTTCCTGTCCTCCTCATCGCTTCCGTGAAGCCATATACCACTCCCCCCTTTGCGGAGGAGCCTGTCAATCGGGTTTGGGTAGTTTAGGACAACCGCTATACCACCGTACATCTTGGGCAGGCGTTCGGGTGGTATGAACTTCGTGAAGTAGTAAATACCTTCGGGAGTCCTTCTGTCTCCTTCCACCCATTTGTCCTCCCAATCTCTTCCCGTTGTGACGGGATAGACATCTTGGAGCTCCCTTCCTCTGTAAACGAGGAGGTACTGGGACATCTTCTCAACGAGGAATAGGTACTTACCTTCCGCATTCTCCACTATAACTGGGGGCGGTGTGCTGAACCTCTTCCTCACTATGGTGTCCATCTTTCTTCTAAAGACTTCGGGCTTCTTTGTATGTCTTATGAGTTCGTTGAACCTGAAGTAGGAAGGGTTGTAGTCCGGCTTTAGCTCAATGGATCTCAGATAGCTCTCTATTGCCCTCTCAATATCTCCCCTCTTCTCAGCTATCAGCCCCTTTGCGAAGAACTTCATGTACTCGGGAGGCTTTTTATCAATGTCCTGTGCAAGGCTCTTTATTATATAGATGTCCTGCTCATCCGCCTTTCCCTCAATGAACCTCTTGAAGGAGCTAAGAAGGTCCCCCCTCTCAAGGTCTGTTGGTTCAGAAAACCCCAAACTTATAAACAGGTATGTAAGTATCAAACAGAACAGGAACATTACAGGGATTTTATTTTATAATCTCTAAGCATGAGTTTCCTCGTGTTCGTGAGCATGACGCCCCTGGGAAAGGGAGAGAGCGTGAGCAAGTATGTTGCCAAGGTTGTTGATATAGTTGACCGCTCGGGACTCCCCTACGTCCTGACTCCCATGGGAACTATAGTTGAGGGAGAGGACTGGGATGAGGTTATGGATGTTCTGAAGAAGGGCTTTGAAGAGCTCAAAAAGGAGTGCCCGCGCATATCAATAACTATGAAGATAGACTACAGAGAGGGAAAGTCAGGCAGGCTCAGGAGCAAGGTTGAGTCCGTTCAGGAGAAGCTCGGGAGGGAGATAAGGACTCTAAAGGGCTGAAGTCACTTTAAAAGTAGCCTTACTCCGAACAGGAAAAGCTGATGGGCTAATATAAGCATGGCTATCAGGTAGTAAACCTGTGTGTGGCTTCTGCAGAGCTGAAGGGCACCGAAGAAGCTAAGTAAAAAGCCCGGAAGCATTGAGAGCGTATTCAGCAGATTCAAAATTCTCTCCTTCCTTACCTTCCTCTCCCTTATCTCCGCCGATAAAAACTCCTCCGTATCCAGCCAGTACTTCTTGAACTCCATGAGGAAGTACTTTTTCCTCTCCTTCGTCAGCAAAGAGCCGTCCTCAAAGAGAAACCTTCCCTTTCCCTCGTACACAGCTCTCTTGGCAACTATGTGGGTGTTCCTGTACTTGAGGAAAACGTTTCTCAGCTCACCACCTTTCCTGCTCTGGACATAGACCACGAGCCCTCCGGATTCTAAAAAGGTCTTCTCAATTAGATTCTCAAAGAGCCTATCCTTGTACTGGATCAGGAGGCCCCTCCTTGCAAAGGATACCTGCTCCTCAAACAGCAGGAAGGAGAGAACCCCGGATAGAAGGAAGAAGAGCATTGCGGGAACAGCGAACATCAGGAGGACCCTTGCGGGTGATATGTGAAAGGAGTAAAGGACATGGAGGAGTTTTTTTTCTTTTATTTCGTAGGCTGTCAGCGCCGTTGAGGTTATTAGACCATCGGGCAGGAAGAAAAATCCGTAGTAGGCGAACCAGACCAGAAAGAAAGGTAGTGAGCTTGTCAGCGGTAGCCCAAAAAGAATAAAGCCTATCCTGAATACCTGAACCATAAGGAGGATAAAGGCGAGGATAAGGGCTGT
>JALSTO010000076.1 GCA_026983685.1 Aquificaceae bacterium
TACATCCAACTCCTCCGGATATATCCTCTTACCGTCGGTAGGCTCGGGTATGTTAAAAGTACCTGCGGACAGGCAGATGGGATTGTAAACTTTAATCAGCTCAAGCTCTTTACCTCTGACCCTTGGGAGAACCAATCCCTTACCCTGAGAGAGGATCTCTTCAAAAAGCTGGCTGAGATCAGGCTCACCTTTTATGGGACAGAAGAGTAAAACTTTCTCTGCCTTGATAAGCTCAGGCAGGGAGAGGAGTTTACTCCTCAGGTAGGTATCAAGCTCATCCTTGAGCCCTGAGGGCAGGCTCTGTCTCCTGCTCAGGAGCTCCTTCCTTATCTCTTCCTTAGTTACTACCAATCTCTTCCACCTCCTGTCTCCAGGAGGGGAAGGCAAGAGGTGTTATAACCCGCCCTGCCGTGACCTCAAGAGATCTCGTGGGCCTCCGCCGATCAGGTGGGTACCCTCTCGGAGAGCCCTGAAGGACGTCCCCGAAGGCGGGTTCCCTTCAAGCCCACATGTAGGCCCCATTGATTATCTCCGGGCCACGCACAGGGCAGGAGGTTTCTATCTTATCTGCGCTCCGAACTCCTCTTTCAACCTCCTGACCAGCCCTTCAATCAACTTATTAACCTCCTCACCGGAAAGGCTACCACTCAAGCTTCTGAGAACAACTCTCACACCAACACTCTTCTTGCCTTCCCCTACCTTGTCGCCTGCATAAAGGTCAAACACCATAACATCTTCCACCTTACCACTTAGGTGAGATTTAATCTCATTTAATAATTTACTCACCGAAAGGCTTTTGTCCACAACAAGAGCTAAGTCCCTGATAACAGGAGGAAATCTTGACACAGCCTCATAGTGGCTCAGTCTTCTCCTTAGCAGAGGAGCAAGCCTCAGTTCGCACAGGTAAACGTCTCTTCTGAACTCCAATACGGAAGCTATCTCAGGGTGGAGCTTCCCCATGAAGCCTACTTCCTCTCCCTCCAAAAGGAGCTTTGCCTGAACGTAAGGATGCAGGAAGGGGAGTTGAGAGAAGCTTATCTCTGGCTCTGAGCCGTAGAGCACGAATATACCCTGAACTATCTGGGAGAGCCCGTAGTGGTCCCACATACGGGAGGGGAACTCCCTGACCGCTCCCTTGACCAAAATACCGAGCCTATCCTCCTCTCCTGACTCTAAGAAGACCCTCCCCAGCTCGTAGATAGCCAGGTCATAGTTGTAGTGACTTTCGTTGAACTTTGCAGTTCTGAGCAGAGAGGGAAGGAGGGAGCTCCTCATGTACTTCTGGGAGGGAACGAGAGGATTGAGTATATCCACTGAAGGTCTATCAAGGGAAAGGAGCTCGTAGAGCTGAAGGTCCTCGTAGGATATATTTATGACCTCGCTCAGACCTCTGTCTCTTAGGTACTTCTTAAGCTCAAGGAACTCATCCCTCCAGAGCCTTCCAGAAGATGGTAGCTTAAGGACTTCCGAGGTGTAGTGATCGTATCCCTTCACCCTCATTATCTCCTCAATAAGGTCCACATCCCTGCTGATGTCAAAGCTCCTGTGGGAAGGCACAAAAGCCTCTATACCGCACCTCTTTACCTCATGGGGTATCTCCAAAGAGCTCAGTATCCTGCTTACCTCATCGTTCTTATAGCTCTCCCCTGCATACCTCATGAACTTCCCCATTGAGAGGAAGACTTTCTTCCGCTCGTACCTCTTGAGGTAAAGGTCTCTAACAGCCTCAACCTCACCTCCCGCAGTGCTGAGGATGAGCTCTATCGCGAGGTCCTGAGCCCTACCCACCCTCTCTATATCAACGTTCCTCTCAAACCTGTAACTGCTCTCGGTCTGAACTCCGAGGAGCTTTGAACCTTTCCTCACCCTTGAAGGCGAGAAGTAGGCGGACTCAAGGAGGACATTCCTCGTAGATGAGGTAACCCCGCTCTCAAGCCCACCTATTATGCCCGCAACCGCTATGGGTTTCCTATCGTCTGCTACGACGAGGACCTCTGGGCTCAGCTCCCTTTCCTCCCCATCAAGGGTCCTTATCCTCTCTCCCTCTCTTGCACTCCTAACGCGCACACTTCCGTCAAGCCTGTCAAGGTCAAAGGCATGAAGGGGCTGTCCCTCCTGAAGGAGCACGTAGTTGGTTATATCCACCACGTTGTTTATAGACTTAAAGCCCGCCTGCCAGAGTCTCTTCCTCACCCACAGAGGAGAGGGACCAACGGATACACCCTTAATAACTACTCCCCTGTACCTGTGGCAGTCCTCATCTTCAACCGATATCGGGAGCGTTCCAAACTCTCCGTAGTCTCTTACAGGAGGCTCTTTTCTTTTGAGACCAAAGAGGGCTGAAAGCTCCCTCGCAAGACCTCTGACGCTGAGGACATCTCCCCTGTTGGGGGTTATATCAAGCTCAAGGAGCTTCTCTCCAAAACCAAGAAGCTCGGAGGCGTCCGTTCCCGGCTTTATATCATCCCAAAAGATCAGGACACCCTCCCGCTCATCCTCAACACCGAGCTCTTGGGCGGATAGTAGCATACCCTCTGAGACAACCCCATCAAAGTCCCTCTTGGTGATGCACCTGTCGCCTACCTTGGAGTTGGGCAGGGCAACGATGACGCCGACACCTTCCTCAAGGCTCAGGTCCGCAGTCACAACTGTAACATTGAAGGATTCTGCCACCTGAACCCTGAGAACGAGAAGGTCCTCTCTCTTGGGATGCCTCTTTTTCTCAAGCACCTTGCCGAAGACCGCACCGTCAAGCTCTATACCGAAGGTATCAACAGTAGCCTCAACGCTTCTGAGAGATAGCCTCTCCGCTACCTCTTCCGCAGATATGCCCTCCAAGTCAAGGAACTCATTAAGCCATGAGTAGGGAATGCGCATAGCCTTGTTATTTTATCAGATAGATACGAGCAAACTTATTGAGAAATAATATCAATTGGTAATTGATAAAGAGAGCTTATCGCTACTATAATTTATTTTTATTGCGAATAATTACCATATAAATTAGATTTACACACAAGAAAAGGAGGAGGGTGCGGAATGACAAAGGGTTTCTCAGCAGGAGTCGCTCTCTCACTGTTTATAGCTGGAGTCGTGCTTTCCCAAGAAAGCCACTACAAGGTGCGGTACGTCAAGTACTTTGAGCCGTCTGGGGTAACCTTCGCAAAAGCTGGAGGCACAGGAACCTTAAGGGGAAAGGTAGTTTACGTTGGAAAGAGAAAGCTCAAAAACAGGAAAAAGCTCATAACAAAAGACAAGGAAGTCTGCGGACGGGGTTACAAGATAGACAGGGTTTACCTTCTGTCCAAGGACGGGGGCGTTAAGAACGCGGTAGTGTTCGTCAGGGGTGTAGGCAAACCTTCAAAGGAGAAGAAGGTTCTTGTTCAGGAGAAATGCGAGTTTCATCCGAGGGTCCTCTCCATGGGAGCGGGTTCGGTTCTTGAGATAGTGAACAGGGACAACGTAAAGCACGAGGCTAATGGTGTTCAGGACTTTGAAACCATCTTCCAGCTCTCTCAGCCCAAAAAAGGGATGATTGATAGGGTGAAGCTGGAAAAGCCAGGTGTGGTTGAAGTTACCTGCAACATTCATGGCTGGATGAAGGCATGGGTCGTAGTAGCGGACAGCCCCTACCACGCTGTGAGTAACGATACGGGAGAGTTCGTGATTGAAGGTGTGCCCGCCGGTGAGCACACGTTGGTACTCTGGCACGAGGGCTTCGGTGAGAAGAAGATGAAGGTCAAGGTTGAGGAGGGAAAGGTTACAAACGTAACCTTTAAGCTCAGATAAGGAGGGGAATATGAAGAAGGTAATTCTTGGTACG
>JALSTO010000077.1 GCA_026983685.1 Aquificaceae bacterium
ACTCCACACGGTACATTAGGAACCCTGGGACTGCAAATACAACGGTAGTGTCTTTTGATATCTTTCAACTCCACACGGTACATTAGGAACAGGCTTCTTTTCAGATCGTCTATGATTTGATAATCAACTTTCAACTCCACACGGTACATTAGGAACCCGATTCCCTACATGAGCCGATTACTTTGTGAACGTCTTTCAACTCCACACGGTACATTAGGAACACTAAAGTAAACTACCACGGGGATACTTGAGAGTCAAGAGTTTCCCGAGATACAGGCACCGCTCAAATTAAGTTAATTTCGGAAAATCCTCGGTAGCCCGAAATAAGCCTTTCAGATATACATTTAGAACACTTGAGTTACAATAACTTTGGGAGCACCCTCATCTTGATATAAAAAAATAACAGTGCTTTTATGCCTCTAATTCAAAACAACCCTTCCTATTCAATTGCCAAGGAGCCGTGCGGGCTCTTCTAAATCCCGCTCCCTAAAATTATATACCTCCATATCTGCAGGTCAAGACATATAATAAAGGGCATGGGAAAGCCGGGAAGACCAAAGAGGAAAAGGGGGAAGTATGTTAGAACCACCATATCCCTTCCGGAGGGATTGTGGAAAAGGCTCAGGATAGAGGGTATTAATAAGAGAAAGAGTATGGGAGAGCTGATAGTGGAGAAAATTCAAGAACTTGAGGAACTTAAGTCTAAAATGTCTGCCTTTGAAGAGGGTTCAGATTAGGTTCGTAAGCGGGTCTTCACCTTCTGTAAGAATATGGCGCTTGTAATCCCTGAACTCTCCGAGCTCGTATATGATTACCGAGTCCCTCTTTTTATCTATCACTCGGAGTATCTCAGCCTTGAGCTTCTCAAGCCTTGATGGTGTTATGTCGCCTTCAAATACAGACTTCTGAATGTGGTGGAGGTACTTTCTCACCACCTTACGGGCTCTGTTCAGCCTGCTCTGATCTGTAGGTTCTTCGGTTGCTATGTCATACACAAGGATTACCCTCATGAGAGTCTCCTTAGATCAAGGGGTTGATAGACCTCCTCTCCGAGGAGGTGTTTTACGAGCTTGTAGAGCTCAATTCGTATCAACCTTCTGATAGAGACCTTTCTTTTTAGCTTTCCGTGCTTCAGTGTTTGGGATAGTCGTTCGTCAAAGGCGGATAGGAATATGCGTTTGCCCTCTTCGTTCAGATAAGCCATAGCCATGTCCTTGCTGAAATGCTTTTCTTTTATCTTTCCTGACCTGACGAGTTTTATGATAAGGTAGTCCGATAGTATGGGCTTGAAGACTTCCGCAACATCAAGGGAAAGGGAAAACCTCCTCTCGGAAGGTTCGTGGAGGTAGCTGATGGTGGGGTTGAGGGGTGTGTAGTATATCTCACCCAGAACTTTGGCATAGACGAGAGAGTTACCAAAGGAGATGAGTGCGTTAAGAGGATTGTGGGGTGGTCTCCTGCTTCTTTTCTCAAAGCTCATCCCTGTTTCTTCTTCAAGCTTCTTGTAGCACTCCTTCCTGAAGGATGCCTCAATGCTCATAACCTCCTCAACTGTGTTTGTTTCCCTTAGTTCCTCTTCATAGGAGCGGGTGGAGAGCTTATAAACATGAGAGAGGTTCTTCATAGCCCCGAGGACGAAGGCTTTTGCAAGAAGGAGCCTCTTTTCTTTATTCAAGTAGTGTTCCGCCTGTTTGATCGTAAGGTAACCCGACTTTGCTTCCTCCAGAGGATAGAAACTGCCCACATAGAAGCCGTACTGGTTGAACAGGTGAAGGGCTATGCCATAACCTGAGAGAAGCTTCAGAACCTTAGAGCTAAGATTTATCTCCGACAGGGCGAATATCTCATCAACGTCCTCAATGGGTATGAACTTTCTGATCTCGGAGTTTTCAAACCACAGGGTGTTTTCCTTCCTGCTCAGAGTTCCGTTCCTCAGAAGGTAATATACCCTACCCATAGCAGAACTCAAAGTAGGCACACTTTGTGCAATAGGGCTTCCTTTCAACCTTCGGTGGATGAGGAAGAGATAAGATGTTATCTATCTTCCTGAGTGCCTCCTCAAGGAGCCTTTCATCTTTTCCCGTAAGCCTTACCTCTTCGGTTCTCTTTGCCTTCGGATAGTGGATCACTCCGCGGGAAGCCTTTACTCCCTTATGTCTCAGGTAGTAAATGTAGTAAAGAACCTGAAGCCTGTGGGCAGACTCAAGGGAGCGGGAGAGTTTTACTTCATGAACTACTACTTCCTTGCCGACCTTCACAAAATCAAGACCGACGTTCTCGTCAATAAAGTGTTCCTCTTCCCGGAAGCTCGTCTCATCAAGAACCTTTCCGAGCCTTACCCTGTCTGAGGTGTGCTCAAGGGCTATCCCTTTTGAGAAGAGCCATAGCTTTCTCTCACAGACCACAGCGTAAGCTACTTGAGTTCCCTTGTAGCGCAGTTTAGATATGTTCAAAGGATGTTTCCTCCTTCTTCAATCCTCCCCAGACCTGTATCCGAGGAGTAGTCCGCCCTGAGCCAGTATATGCCCCTTATACCCTCAACGGGCTCAAGGGATGCCTCCTTCACCTTGTAGCTCTGCACCGTAATCGTGTAATCAAGGATACTTGCAAGAAGCCTCACCCTTTCAAGGGTATCCCTGCTGTGGTTGTACTCTCTTAAGATATCCCCGAGCTTATCCCTGAACCTTTCCGGGATCACCGTAACGGTGTGTATGTCCCTGAAAAGCTCCTGAGCTTCCTTCCTGCTCACCCTGAAGTGATCCGTCTTCCAGAGATTATCTATAAAGTCCTTTGCCTTAGTGTAGTCTTCCAAATACTTGGAGTCTATCTCCTGCACTCTATCGTAAACCTTCCTCAGAAGAGCTAACTTTTCCTCTTCGGTGATTCTGCCGTCTCTAAGAAGCTTTTTAGTCTCTTCGTGTATAGCCTTTCTGTAAACGCGTCCTATTCCAGAGCAGTCTTCGGTGAGGATAAATACGTTCGGAACATCTGCAGGTTTCCCGCCCCTTCGGTTTACCCTTCCCATCCTCTGAAGGAGAGAATCCACGGTAGAAAGCTCTGTTACCAAAAAGTCCGCATCAAGGTCCAGAGAGACCTCTGCCAGCTGGGTAGTTATCCACACGCCCTTCTCCTCACCATCAAAGAACTCCTTTATCTTCCTCTCTTTATCTTTTCTGTCCCTGAGTATGAACTGGGAGTGAAGAAGCTCTGCACCAGAAAGAGCTTTTTTGAGCTCAACAGCCCTCGGGATAGTGTTAGATATAACAAGGACCTTCCCCCTTTCGGACAGCTTCTTTATATCTTGGACAAAATCCAGTATTGAATGGGGAATTACCCTGAGGTTGTGTCTCACTTCATCTGTAAGGAACAGTTCCCTTTTGAACTCAAACATACTCAGGTCTTCTTCCACGAAAGGAGGAAGGGTTGCGGACATGACCAATACCTTCCCTCCCAGCTCTCCTATCTTTTCAAGAGCCTTTACGAGAAAGCCCATAGTGTAGGGTTCAAAGAGCTGGGGTTCGTCCACAACCACACGGGAGTAGGTAAAAAGTGATGCTATCTTCTCATAACCGCCGTGTCTAAAGACAAAGGGAAGTATCTGGTCGGGTGTGGAAATTATGACGGGTCTGGCAAAGTTTCGGGTTAGATAGTGGTCAAGGACGAGGGTTCTCAGGTCTGCGTTGCTCCGGAACTCGTCCATGGTCCTTTCAACAAGGGCACCACTGTGAAGTAGTCCTGCTTCCTCTTCCCCGAAGACTTCCTTTGCTCTCTCATAAATTGCGTTTGCAGAGACCCTTACGGGTAGAGTGAAGAAACCCTTGTCCTTCAGGAATACAAAACCCGCCTCCGTTTTTCCGTATCCTGTGGGAGCGGATATAAGCAGGTTCTCTTCCCTGTTCTCAAGGACAAACCTCTGGAGGTCGTTGAGACTTGATTTCCTCTTTCTATGAAGAAAATCCTCAACCTTCTCCTCGGGTCTCCTTTCCCTGCCTGTCTCAACATAAGGAGAAAACCTGTTACTGCTCGCATGGTCTATCCTGAGCAGAAAGCCCTTTATCAGTGTGTAGAACTTCCTTCCCTCCTTTTCATCCAATCGGTTCCTGATGGCTATCCTGCGGACAACAGCAGATTCCCTGTTCTTTATAAGCTCCCTGTAGGTCAAGGTCTTTCCGAACTCCTTTTTGAGGACTTCCTTGACCTTTCGCACATCCTCTTCATTGGGTTTGTAATCGTGGTGGTGAATTATGGCAAGGGAAACTATGTCTCTGATAAAGGGATCAATCTCTTGGGGCAAAAAAGCAGGAGAGAGAAGGTTGTGCCTTGCCTCGGGTAGGTCTTTGGGTGGCTTTACAGCTTTGTTTCCGACTTTACTCTGAAAGTGTGAGTGCACCTTTCCGTAATCGTGATACTCACATGCAAGCTCAAGGGTCTTCCAGAAAATATCCTTCATACTATCTGGGACTCTTCCCTCTATAAGGTCTCCGTATTCTTCTCTGAGCTTTTTGAGATTTTCAAGAAGTCTGTCGGTGTGATCCCTTATGGTCGTCCCGTCAGACTTAGCCCAAAGGGTCATGAGCTTCTGTTCCATATTCCTCCCCTTTTCCTCTTCCGTTGAGCCCCACAAGGAAGGCGTAGGCTATTCGGTTAAAGCTTCCGTCTTTGAGGGCTTCAACAAAGAGATAGGGTATCTCCCTCTCCACGCTCAGATACACACGTATGAGATTCTGCTGGAAGGCGTCTATGTCCCTTCTTCTTATGGCTTCAAGGATGCTGTAGGATACCGACCTTATTCTGTCCGATGCCTTCTCCCCGAGTTCTCTGTAAAGGGATTCTTTCAGCTTCAAACCCTCCGAGTAAGCCCAATTTACCTGCTTCTCTACTTGGCTTTTGTCCTTCATATCAACCACCTCCTGAAATTTTGAGAGGAAAAGAAGTGAGTAGGGCAAATATTTACTATTTCTTGCCAAATTCATACCCACTCTAAGCGCGTCGGACACCTTACCTCGCCCCGATCTCCTTAAGCCTTCCTCGTAGAAGTATCCGTAGAAGACCTCAAGCAAAAGAGTGTAAAGACTCCTGCCAGAATAAAGGTGTTCAAGGAACTGGCTGAAGAGGGGATTGAGGGGCTTTGGATATTTGTCAAGATAGGCGTCTATAGCCCTCGCAACCCTCGGCTGTATGGAGAAGGAGTATATGTTTGATGTTGATTCAGAGACCTTTTCAATCTCAACTACATATATGTTCTCAAGGATCCACTCCGCCTTCCTTCTTTCCGTCTCCTTCAGGATCTCAGCAACAGCCTTACCGAGCCAACCCCTGTTTATGCCTTTATGGTCCTCAAGAAGGGAGTTTAGGGTTACGGTTTCTTTGAGATCGGGAACATAGACAAAAAGGTATTTATCCCGTGCTACTTTTGTAAAGCCGAAGCCCGCAAAGTAAAAAACTATCTCACAGTGTGCGCACAGATACAGGTTGTTTTTGCCGTTGTAGAAGAAGTTCTCAACTGTGCTTGTGCTTGCGGACAGAGGTGTAAAGTTTACTGCCTCAAAGGTTTTGGGCTTGCCCTTGTAAAGGTATGCCTTTCTCTCTCCGCAGAAAAAGCAGGTACGATCTGAAAGTTCACGACCAAGGAGCTCAGCAAACACATCGCTGACGAAAGTACCGATGAGCTGTCTGACAGCACCGACCGGGTCAAGGCTGAACAACTCTTCAAATTCCTTACTTCTTTCCATAACTTTTTTCTTCACAGAGGAAGGATTACTGAGGGGGCTGTTGGAGTAAAAGTCATTAAGGGAAAGCAATCTGGCAAAGGCTACATCCACAAGAGATTTATCCCCTATAGTCTCAGGCTTCAAATCCTCTGTCAGTTTTCTTGCAAGAGCGAGGGGAAACCTATCCTTGACGTCTTCCTCCTCAAAGACTAGGGAGGTTCCCTCTATAATTGAATCGGGATCTTGACCTGTATGCGAAAGAGCCTTCAAAAGACCCACTCCTGCTGAAGCACTGAGCCAGTCCCTTACATAGAATCTAAGAGCCATACCGTATCTACCTCTTCGTCAATGAGGACTTTCCCTCCGATATCCGCGCCCTTCTGGGCATAATAGACATTTATCCAATCGCATACCCTCTCTCCGTTCTCCCTTCTGCAAAAGGTGGATACCCTGAACTGAATAACTTCATACAATATGTCCTTTGCCCTCTCAGGTACAAAGGCATTCATCTTCAGCTCTCCTTGAGAGATGTCTTTATGTTCAGCTTCTGTTATCTTGACACCTTTAACTAGGACTGGATACTCTCCGCCTCCCAAGTAGAGATACCTTGAAGGTGACTTCAGAGCTTCTAAAAAATCCTTAAGGAGCCCTTTCTCCTCCGCACTCACGTGTATAACCGCCCTGAAGTTGTAGAGTCTTGGGACTTCAAGGGGAAGCGGACTTAGCTCCTTGTCCTTCCTGTTATACTTCCTCATCCTTATGTAATCTCTGAATATGCTTTCAAAGTCTCCCTGTATGGACAGGGAAAACCTCTCCCCTTTCCATTTTCTGCCCGCAGCTGTGTAGAGGAGCCCTATTATCGTGGAAGGAGGTGGTAATGGGTATGTCTCTATACCTTTCAGGGATAGGGGAACCTTAAAGGTAGCGCAGGGGCTGAAGAGTTCAAACTTAAGAAGTAACACCGTAATATGCCTCCACCTTCTTCTTCAGATCCTCAAAGGCTTTGCCTATGGTTTCTGGACCAAGCTCCTGTTTTATCTCCTCCTCGTTGGCAAAGATACCCGTTTTAAGAGCAAATATGATGTTATCCCTATCATATTCGGGCACCATCTCTATGGACTCCCTCAGAGATCTCGTGTTGAGAAAGAGCTTTCCTCCGATCTCCATTACATCAAGCGAGTCCATGAAGAAGGGGTGCTTCGTTTCAAAAATTCCTCCCACGACGAAAACAGGTGCGAGGCTCTCCCATCTTCCCTTTATTTGTCTGTTTAGGGTCATCACTATGTCAAGGAGGTCCTTTACCCTTTTAGCCCTTTCCTCGTTGCCCAGAACCGCTTTATGGCTCCCGTCCTCTTCTTCCCATACACCTATCCGGTCAAGGTCAATAGTGAGTGTGTAGGTGTAGTGGGAGGTATGCTCTTCTGTCTGTGCTATGGCTTGCTCTGCCTTTTCCTCAACGTGCTTGATGTATCTGTTGTAAGCCTCTATGTTGTTTAGAAAGTTCATATCTCCCTTAAAGTCCGAAACTGAGAAAGCATAGGTAACCTTTACAGGACAGGTTCTCTTTACGCTGTCTCCGTAGCTGAGTTTTACCTTCTTATCGGTTTTGAGGTTGGTAAAGAGACCGCCAAACAGGTCAAATTCTTCATAATCCTTCACAAGAGCCTTTCCGAACTCATCCACATTGAGGGCTGTCCCGCTTAAGTTCCCCTTTACATACTCCTTCAGCCTCTCATCAAGTAGCCTCCATCCCTTTTCCTCTTTCCCCTTTCTCCTTATATCGTACTTGAGAGCCTTGTCGGATACGAAAGTTCTCTGGACCCCGTCCCCGAGGGTTACCTTCTTCAGAACAGAGACATTCCCCATAGTCTCACCGTAGTTAAGACTGCTTGCCCTGCTTGTGATGATAGTGAGCGTCAGTCCACCCATCTTTTCACCTCCTATCTTATATAAACGTTCAAATCTTCAGGATCCTGACACCTCCCTTGTCCTGAGTTCCGGTGCAAGTGAAAAGAGATCCTCAATGTTCACGTTTATGCTGAGTATCTTCGCATCTACTGAGGTCTGCTCCATATACTCAACCTGTCTTCCCTCCTTAACAGCAAGCAGTGTGAGGGCGAGGGTAACCGCGGAAGTCCCGCCAGATATGTATATGGATATGTCCTCATCTCTGTAGCCATCCCTCTTTATCTCTTTAATGATCCTTCTAAGTTCGCAGTGTATCTCTTCATAGTTGTCAAAAGAAACTTCTTTGGAAAATATTATCTCAAACTTGGAACCAGTTTTGTTTTGATATTTATCAAGTATCTTTTTGAATTCTCCTTTACGTTCTCCAGATTGAGGACTGATCAGTATGTAAACCCTTTCGAGTACAGGGACATGAAAAAGAATGGCCCTGAGAAGCGGAGCCCAGGTCAGTTTTATATCCTTAAGTTCACTTTCAGGGTCTCCTAATCCTCTTTCAATCCTGCTATAAAGTTCCTTCATCTGTTCTCTCTCATCGGCGTTTCTAACAGGACCAAGCCTTGAAAGGGCACCTATAAATACTTTCTTCTTTTCCCTCTTTTCTGAAGTCTTTGGTGTGGTTTCATGCAAGGATATGGCAAAGACAAAAGGTAATGAGAATATAAAGGATAGGATTGTTAGAGTATACAGTAAAGTATTCAACGATCCTATCTGAGTCCGGAGCTCTGCTGACCACCCCTGGGGTTCAAGGAGATCTGCCAGCCAGGAGGTGTAGATTATGAAGAGTATGGCAATTGCTATAGCTGAGCGGGCGGGAAAGGCTCCTGTCAGAGCTGAACCCACAACATTCCTGAGGTCTAAATGAGGCTTATCCCTTTGATAACACCACCAGAAAAAGATAAGTGCGGACAGGGCCAGTATTAATGAAATGTAGCTCGGCAGAAAATGCATGGTTATATAGGAGAAGGCTCCAAATATAACAACCGGTGCAAGCTCAAATATGAAGTTTTTAGCACTAGCTTTTAGATTCCTCACCTCTTAAGTTTATTGTAAACCGATATAACTTCAATTAGAAAGGATCTTAGCTTATCTTCGTTGGAAATAAGGCTTTTCACCTCACCCGCATGTTTTCGGGTCGGCTCCGAAGAGTGGACTACTGTGTTCCTCAAAACCCTGAAGATATTGATTATATCCCTGTCCTCTTGTTCTGGAACAAGGCTATTTAAATCTATTTCCTCCCAGCTTTTATAACCTGTTTTATGTGTTTTTCCTGAAAGCGAATATAGCTTTATGAGAACTGCTTCGCTGAGCAGTATTATAGCTTTGAGATACTGTTTTCTCTCAATAAAGAACTCAGCTCTCCTCACAAGTCTGTCCTCAAGGTACTTCTCACTGCTTAGCCTTTCTATTTCTTCCTTGAGGCTCCTTGCATAGACACCAGAGAGGTCTAACCCAAGTATCTGGTCTATCTCCTTCCTCGGTCTCTGGTTTATCTCTATCTTAAAGTTAGCATCCCTGAACAGTTCTGCATGTTCTGGAAAGAGTGTAGAACCCAGCTCAGCAAAGTTCCCTGTATTGTGGAATACGCTTAGAGCTTCATTAAGGTTGATAAGTTCGCTCAATATATCAAGCCTGAGGACAGGTTTCTCTTTTTCTTTCATCTCAAGGAACCCGTAATAAATGGTTATACTTTTAGTCCCCAGATGCTTAAGGGGTATGACCGTAAGAAGTGCCACAAAAGGCATGTATCTGTATGCGTGTGTTATATCAAAGGCTATGTTCTCGGGAACAGGATCGAGCACAGAAAAAAGTTTTTCCTTAATTTCGTAAGCATTGTCAGGGGAGCTACTTACACAGATAAGATCAACTCCATAAGAGAGCTTCTCTTCCAAAACATGCTGAAACTCTTTGAGATTTTCCTCGGAAACGTTTTCACCGAGACTGTCTATACGCTCCATGAACTCCAAAAGATCCTCTTGTGCTTCTTCCGGCAGAAGCTCCACAAGCTCGCTCCATGTGGAGCCCTTTGTTCCGACGAACACCGCCCTTTTCAGAGCTTGCCCTAAATACTTTGCGAGGGCGCTTCCGAAAAAGGTAGCTTCATAAACCCTTCCATCTTCAAACCTGTAAGGGGTCTTCTGATACCTTCTCCCCTCACCTTCTTTACGTGCCTTTCCGATAAAGCTTATAAGTGTTACCTCACCCGAGGACCTCAAACCACCCATACCCCTTCCTCCTCTTCGCTCCAAGCCCGAATAGCTCAAGCCCTTCCTTGAGAAGTTTTGAAGCTTCGTTGAGCAGATCCTCCCCATCTTCAATATGTTTTTCCACTCCAATGTGAAAGATAAAGGTCACATCTTTAAGGGTCAGGAAAAACACAGGATTCGGATTGTACCAGTCCGCGGGTGGTTTCTTCCCTTTTTCGGAGTAATACTCACCGTAGTGGTTGTTCATAACATCTACAGATAGATTTTTATTGTTGAAGAATTCTGGATACGCGTCAAAAAAGATGACCTTACCTTCATCCTTTTGGGTTCCGAAGAGCATAATAAAGAGCTTTTCTCTTTCTTGCAGTTCATTCTCTTTGTATTTTCCAGCTTCTATTTTCTTGATATACTCTTTAACTTCCTTTAGTTTCTCCTCCGAAGAGTCCTCTTCAAGTTCAAAATGCCTGTATATATACATATACCTTACAAGTCCTTTAATGGATTCTCCAGAAATGTAAGGAACTCCATATGTGTGGTGCAGTAAAAAGCCGTTCTCTACTGGAGATGGGTGTCCCATGCCGGATACGAAGCGGTAGCCGACTTTTGCCCTTACGGCTTTAACATCGTATTTATCCTTAAATCTCTCAGGTAGTTTATTAAGTCTTTCCAAAACATCGTTAACACCCTTCAGCTCAATGCTTTTTATCAAGCATTCCAAATAATCTTTCTTTCCAATATCTTTTACCTTAGAGTTTTTATCGCCTATGCTCTTGAGCAGTTCGGTAATGGTTCTATCTTTCCCAGCTTTGCCTCTAAGATATACGAATATATTTATTTTATAAAAAGCAAGTGCAAGGTTGGAAGGCTCCTTTATCAGTATATCTAACGTGTCTTTAACCTTCATGCCTCTACTCCTTATCAGTTTTAAGCTCACCCTCTGCTATTCTTTTTAGCCAGACAGCAAACGATAGAACTTCCCGTGTGTAGAACAGGTAAAGGGTCATGTCAGAGTTCAAAAGCCTGTCTATCAAGACTTCATAAGAGTTTATCTCTTCACCGAAGCGATTGCTTAAATACTCACAGATGTTTTTTATTATCTCATTGTGTTCATCCTTTCCCTTAGACTTTAAAAAGGCAAGTGTGGTCAGAAGCCCGTTTTGTGTTATCATGGCTGGCAGTTTCTTCACAAGAGAACTATATTTTTCCTCAAAGGGTTTGTTTTTCACACACATCACACTTTCATAAGCTATCCTCATCCTCTCCTGTTCAAGACTCTTGAGGACCATCCCTACACACCTCCACAAAGCCTTTGCCTGTGCTTGTATTTCCGCCAAGTTGCAGAATGCTTCCGTTCTCTCTGTTTGTTATTGAAAACTCATCATCCTCCTGCCTGATAACGAAAAAGTAGAAGACCGCCTCCGCAGGGACATACTCTTCTGTCCAGAGGGCACCTTCTTCCACCGTTCCCTTCTCAATGTCAACCTTTATATGGGTCTGGACTTCAGTATAGGACTTTACCATGTGAGTGAAAACATTATCGCTGACTATAACCACCCTGCTTTTGTCTATCTTCTGGTTATCCGGCAGATTTAAGACATCCTGCCCAGCCTCGCCTTCAATTTCAAAGGTGAACTCTTCAAGAACAACAGCCTCTTTACCTTTTATTTTGTTGATAGTCTCTCTGGAAACGATACACTTTCCCTCATCAGAGACTCTTATCTCTGGTATGTCTTTGCCCGTTTCCTCCGCAAACCTTCTGAGTACATAAGGGCAGGTTATGAGGGCATAGATACCGCTGAGGGATTTGACAGGAAAGAGCAGTATTCTGGCGTCCGTGAAGGTTATACTGCCTTCCCTGTTTTGGCTTCCGAAATAACAAGCAACTTTACTCACTTTTTCCTTTACATCTTCAGATAGGCTTCCATTTAATTCTTCTGAGAATTTTTCAATAAACTCTTCTACTTTCTTTGGATCCATACCTGTTTCATTCGCTATCCTGAGTATTTCTTCTGTTCTCACTGTCCCCTTTATCGCTGAGGCGGGTATGGCGGGGAAATCGGTGTAGGCTTCCCTGTAGATGGGCAGGTCTATGTGCCCCACCCCCTGCCCAGTGCCGACATGAAGGGGTGTAAGAACCTTAAGGTAGTAAAGGTCCTTCTTCATCTTTCTCACCTCCCTTTTTATCCTCAACAAGTATCCCGGAGTTCCAGCCCCTTTTAAAGAAGGTCTTATCGTCCAAAACCTTCTCCTCTCCATCCTCCCAGTCTATATAAAGAACCTGTGGTGAGCTTCTGATCTGACAGAGTGATCCAAAATCTTTGGAATCCTCACAGGCTACCAGCACAAGAACCGTTCCGGGTTTCAGCATCTCAAGAGCCGGTCTTCTCCAGCCGGAGACAAGCTCCGAACCCTTTGAAAAGACCCAGAGGAGCTCGAACTCCACTTTATTTTTGTCTCTGTCCTCAAGGGTAAGTTTCTTTCCACTATCCCTATTTTTGAGAAGTCCACCTTTTACAAAGGTATGTGTAAGAATGTAAAACTTATAGCGTTTACCTTTTTTAATTTCTCTGGGTTTTACAAGACCTGAGAACCCTTCGGGCAGGCGGTTAACCTCCTCCACCTCTGCCGGGTTCCTCTCACCTCCGAAGAACTCACCTCTTGAAGTGTCAAGCTCCTCCGCAAGAAAGCAGATACTTACACCACTCTGTAGTCTCATTCTGTCGTGGAAGTAAAGTCTTCCTATTTCTCCTGTCATGGTATTTTTGTTAAGCTTCAATCCCACCCTGTTTTCACTGGCAAAAAGTTCATCCGCGGGGATTACCTTAAGGTCCTTTTCCCTACCTTCAGCCCATGCGGTTTTGAGGTTTTCCGAGCTTATAAAGTATCTGTCAAGAGGCTCGTAAGCCTTCTCTTTCTCATCTATCTCAGGAACACAGCTTTCCTCGCTGTAATAGGAGATCTTCAGATCTCCCTTTTCAAAGCGTCCTTTCTTCCTTTCTCCCACAACATCCGCTGGAACGGGAATGAAGATGTCCTTTTCATCCTCCTTCCAGAAGAAAACACCGTAGCAGGGAGTTCCTTTTTTAATAAGTCTGAAGGTCCTCATTATGCTGGGAAGCTCAAGGCCCGGAAGGTAATGTTCCTCTTCTGTGAAGTGCTTTAGCCCCCCGAACCAGAAGGCGTTGTAGCCTTTTACCCTAAAAAGCCTCACCTCACACCTCCTTTATCCTCACAGCCACAGTCCTCGCAACATGGAAAAGATTGAGGTAATTGTTGATGCTCCTTCTTATCCTCTCCAGCTCAGAGTTCTCACCCTTTTCATCCACCTCCCAATAGATCCTCGTCTTCTTGATAAACCCTTCAGAGAGTTCGGACAGTTCCTTGGCAAGAGCTTCTCTTTTTGTATGTCTTTTGAAAGCTCTTTTTATCAGGGAAACAGCTATCTCCAGGTTTGATAAGTCAGCCAAAAGCCTGAGATCGTAGGCTACCCTTGAGCTTAAACCTCCCTTCTCCTCACCCTTTTTGAACTCCTCAAGGAGTTTTTCAAAGAGTTCAAGGTCCTCCCACTTAGCCACAAAGTCTGTAAGGAGTCCTGTCCTCGTCATAATACCAATGCATACAGCACCCTTCCCTTTGACTGACTTTGCCTTCCGCTCCAAGTTCCTTGCCCTGTCAAGAACCATCTGTAGATTTGCCTTTGCATGGGCTATGAGTATCCCCGCACTCACGGAGGGTTTCCTTCCCTCAACCGCAAGGTCCTTTAACTTCCGCTCAAAGGTTTCCGCACAGTACCTGGCATAACCAACAACATCGTGGGGATGAAGGAGTGCGAGAATGTCATCGCCACCAGCGTAGACAACGACCTTTGAGATAGTTTGCTCCTTTTGAGATACCACCTTCGCATACTCGGAGAGCCTTTTTGAAAACTCACTGTGAAAGTCCTCTGTCAGAGGACCCCTCCTTATCCCACTCTTCTTTCCGAGCCACTCCCCTATGCTGTCTCCGTCCGATATGAGAACCGCAAAGAAAGGATTCCCGTGTTCAATTTTCTTGTTTTTTAACTCATTGTGTATGCTTTCTATGTTATCTTTTAACTTTTCTAAGTTTTCATCTTCTTTAAAAAGCACATCCCAAGCTTCTTTTCGCAACAGTTCGGAGTCAAAGGAAATATAGCTTTTCTGTTCTTCGTTTACTTTAATGGGCAGAACTTCAACCCTATATGGTGAATCCTTTAATTTATCGCTGAGCTTTTTAAGCTTCTCCTTAAGCTCTGGGTATTTTTCTATTTCTTTCACAAGCTTTTCCTTAAACTTTATACCTGCTACCTCTTCCGTAGAGGGATAGTGCCACCTGTCATCTTTAAGACCAAGCTCATCTTTGCAGAACTTTACCGCAAATCTCTTGACAAGACAGACACCGCAGAGCTTTTCCCCATCCCTTATGTGACGCGCGATCTCCTCACTGAAAATCTTGTCCTTCTCCTTCCAGTTTATGGCAAGATGGAATCTTTCACCGCACATGGTACAGCCATCTGGGTAAAGCGTCTCTCCTTTATCCTCAAAGGTATAGCAGTCAACAGATCCTCTGTAAGGTCTCCAGGATTTTAAAGCTCCCAGTCTCCTCTCCACCAAATCATAGACTTCTGCGTAGCTGTCCTTTTCCTCGTATTTTTCTGCCCAGCAAAAGCATGAGAAGTAGTTTTCAACATGACTTTTAAACTGGTCTTCAACCTTCTCAAGAATGCTTCTATCCTTAGAACTGTTTTTTAAACCTTCCCATGTCCTATTACAGAGGTTTTTCCAGACTTTCCTAAACTTTTCTTCAAGATCTTTGCAAACCTCAGCATCTTTTACTACCGCAACAAGCCTGTTTGGACAATTTGCAAGGTCTCCTTTTGATTCTGAATTGTCTTTACATACAGGGTATATTATCCTTTCAGCTTTTCCACCCTGATGAAGGAAATTGATCAGCTCTCTTGTAAGGTAAGATAGTATAAAGCTACCCGTGAATAGATCCCTCGTCCTCCTTGCTGTTGCTATAAATCCCTGAACGGGAGAGAATGTGAAGATGAGGAGGTGGGTCATACTACATTACCCTCCTTACATTTTTTAAATGATTTAGAAAGTCATAAAATATTGAACTATCAGGGTTTTTGTCTATCTTAAATTTCTCACTTTGGGTTTTTACTATTATGTATGGGAACTCCTTGAGCTTATGATGTATTATCAATACACTAAAGCTGTTTTTATTTGGAATAACTTTAAATCTAACCGGACTTGCTAATCTGGTGTCGTCTTTACCCACTTTTGCGGTTATTGATATTTGCTTCCCTTCTAAACTGCTAAATCTGAAATTGATTGGTAGACCGAAATATGTTCTCAAAACACCTACCCGTTTAAGTTTTTCTTTATTACTATCTGAAGGTTTACTGAGGAAATCTTTAAGCAATGTGTAATCCGGATTTCTTCTTGATCTGAAAGCCCTGAATTGCATACCTATATCTTCAAGTGCGGACATTGGGTCACTGTAACTACCATAGATATAGATCTCTAAGCTGTTTTTCTCTTTTGAAAGTTTTGCTATAGCTTTTTTGAGCTCTTCAGGACTAAACCTATCCCAGATTTCATACCCGCTTTTATACTTAGGCTTCAATATGAAACTCCCCCATCCTCTCCTGCTTCTACTGCCAATGGTTCCCAGCTGTGAAACTATAAAAAGCAGTGATTCTATAAAGTCAACTTTATCTTCTGGAACCAGAACGCTGACCCCGAAGGAACTGTTTGTGGGTATATAACTTCTGACGGTAAAAGTTCCCTTATTTTTACCTTTATTCAAACATGTTTGAAGGAAAGGATATCTTTTCAGATTCTCTTGTCTTTGCAAGTTTATAAAGAGTATGTTTCCATAGCCAAGATATGCCTTTCCGCTATCTTTACCGGGTCTTCCTCTATCCGGTCTGCCCACATCCCACTCTTCACATCCCTCTATAGTAAACTTATGGAGTCCTTTTACCCTCACCCACACCTTACCAGCTCTCTCCTGACTCCCGAAGAGCTCGCTTTCCAGCTTGAAAAGCTCTTCCGTGTTATTTACCCAAGCACCAACAAGGACTCTAAACCACCACCTTAGCATTCCCACTATACTTGCAGGTCTCAGCTCAGCCTCCTGAGGATTAGCACCGCCTATGAAAGCGGGAGTGATGAACTCAAGCTCATACTCAAGCCTTTTCATCCTCCACCTCCAGAAAGCCGAAGCCCTGACCTGTTCTTAGCCCTGCTCCGTATTTATATATGAAGTTCAGGAGTTCTTCCGATTCAGTTTCTACCCTGAACCTCCCCACAAAACATTTTATAACGCCCCCATAATGCTTTACAAACTCCTTTTTAATACCAAGGCTGACTATAGATACATGCTTAACCTCCAGCCTTTTGCCCAATATAGCTTCATATCTTCTCATCACGTTCTCAAGAAAGGAGAGCTCAAATCCCTCCTCATCCGGCACCGTGTATCTCTCCTCAACATCCCTTGAATCTCCAAAACCTATCCTTTCCACAACTACAGGAGACAGGGTCTTAAATGCTCCTGTTATACGCCTTTCCCTTTCCTCTCTTATCCACTCAACCCTGAAGTTTCCTTCTCCTATCCTGTGGGTGTATCCTACTTTCTTTAGTTTGAGTACACCGTTGTAAAACTTGACGGCAAGGGAGCTATCGCCCGTTGAAAACCTGAGGTTCACCAGCTCAACGCCCTCAATAGAGCTACCCCTTATACGTGCACCCTTACCGAAGTAAACCGCAAAGGTATAGGGTCTTGCACCGTTCCTTTGGAAAAAATCTTCGCCAAAGATGGTCTTCATGAGAGATATAAACCTGCTCCTGTAGTCAAGTCTGACGGTGATCGCCCTACCCTCCACAGGTCTGAGCTTGACCAGAAACCTCATCCTTCCCCCTTATGTATGTCCTAACATTATATCAATCAAACAATGTTTTAAAACCTTCTCCGAAATACCTGCCATCTAAGGTGGCATACCTTAAGATCTTCTTCAGGTTCCTGAATCCCCTGAGGTCTTCTGGGGAGGTTAGTTTCCTCTCCCTTCTTCTTCTCATTATCTCCCTGGCACCTTCCTTACCTATGCCGGGTACCCTCAGGAGGAGTTCGTACTCAGCTCTGTTCAGCTCAACAGGAAAGAGATGTAGATTTCTCTTAGCCCAAGCCTCCTTC
>JALSTO010000078.1 GCA_026983685.1 Aquificaceae bacterium
CAAAGGAATATTACTATTTCATGCGCTCTATGAAACCGAACGACCCTGTGGAAAGAGCGAGCAGGTTTATATACCTGAACAAGACCTGTTACAACGGTCTGTGGAGAGTGAACAGTAAAGGAGAATTCAACGTTCCGTTCGGAAGGTATAAGAATCCAAATATATGCGATGAGGAAAATCTGAGAGCGGTGAGTGAGTATCTAAGGACTTGCGATATAACTATACTCAATACTGACTATAAGGAAGCCATCGCTACCGCTGAAAGGGGGGATTTTATATACCTTGACCCTCCCTATGCACCCTCAAGCCCTACTGCAAGCTTTACCAAGTACACAAGGGATGGGTTTGGACTGGAGGACCAGAAGGAGCTTGCAGAGATATTCAGGAGTCTTGACAAGAAAGGATGCAAGGTTATGCTGTCAAATTCAAATACAGAATTTGTTAGGAATCTATACAGGGGCTTTAATATAGAGGTTGTTAGAGCTAACAGATACATAAACTGCGTGGCTGACAGGAGGAAGAACCATACAGAGCTGATCATAAGGAACTATGAATAGTGGCATACTGAAGCAGAGGATATTTATAGAGCTCGGATTAAATTGGTTATAATGGAGGGAACTATGAAGAAGAACAACCTTGACCTTAACCTCCTTGAGGAGATGACCCAGCTGGAGTACTTCTTGGTAAAGAAGCCCATGACAAGCCCCGACTTCTGGGGGGAATGGCAGGAGAAGTACGGTAAAGCTTCAATAGCGAGGGTTGCCCTCAAGAAGATAGCCAGGACGAAGAAGCTTTCCCACGAGGAGTACAGCAGGTTGAGAACCCTCATGTCCATGTACGATGAGGTGCTCAAGTATCTTGAACAGCTAAAAAACACAGCCCTCAACGTCAGGGGCATGCCCACAAACTTTAACGCGGAGCTTGATGATGAAGATATAGACTTAGATTTTTGAGGAGGTTGCCATGCTTGAAGGTTTTGAAGAAGTTACAGATAAAGACTTCTACGAGAAGGTCATGGCTTCTGAGTCGCCTGCGGTCGTCCTTTTCGTTGACCCTAACTCTCCCGATACGGAGAGGTTCGTTGAGCTCCTGAAGCCTTATATGGAGCAATACGGGTCTCAGATAAAGTTCTACTACATGGACGTTACGAAGAACACCTCCTTTGAAGATTTTGGAGTGTTCAACTTCCCATCAGCTATGTACTTCCGTGACACGATGGAGCTTGACAGACACGACTTCGTTCCTCCCCCTGAGATGGTTGAACAGGCTATAAAGAGGCTCCTCAGGTTAGCTTGAAGAGGTATAGAGTAAAGGGGATCGCTTTCTTAATTTTAGGCTTCCTTCTCTTAGGTCTCTACGCCGGAGGTGTGCACCCTCTTCAGGACAGGATTGAGGACTACACGGAAAGGGCTATAAAAACTACATTGGGTGCCTACGTAGTTGTTAGGGGGATAAACGCTGGAGTTTCAGTTCTTAAGGAGAGCCAGATATCCCTTTCTCCTGCAGGAGTGGGTGTTTCCTTAGCCTTGGGTCAGGTCCTTGACCCTATAGACGATATAACGGAGAGAGCCTCTTCTGTTCTGCTTATAAGCTTTGTTTCCCTTGGTGCCCAGAGGATAGCTCTGGAGCTCTTCTCTGGAGTGTTGCTCCTTACAGCTGGTCTTTTCCTTATTCTGACGGGAGTGCTCTATTCCTTACAGAAGGATATCCCCAGATTCCTCAGGGGTATTCTCATAGCCCTGCTGATCTTCAGGTTCCTTCTACCAAGCTTCATCGCAGGGAGTGACCTCCTTTACATGAGTTACGTTCAACCCCGTATAGAGGAGGAGGTGTCCCGGCTGAGTGGATTGAAGGATGAGCTACTCTCCCTCCTCGAAAAGGTCAAGAGTCCGAAGGAGTTTAAAAGTTCTCTTGAAGACCTTACAAGGTATGCGGATACCTCTGTAAACAGCCTCCTCTCAATCTCAATGTACTTCCTCTTTCAGACGGTCTTACTTCCAGTAGTTATCCTGTGGTTGGTCCTGGGGGTGATGAGGTCTATTATCCGCGGGAGGTTATAATAAAAGGGATGGATATCCTCTGGGCTCCCTGGAGAAGCAGTTACGTTGAGAACGTTGACAACATAGAGAGTTGTTTCCTATGCAACGCCATATCCCAGCCAGAGGAGAGATGGAGGGATGTTCTCGTTCTTCACAAAAGCTCGGAGAGCTTTATCATACTGAACAAGTATCCCTACAACTCGGGACACCTGATGATAGTTCCCATAAAGCACACCGGAAATTATGAGGAGCTTTCTGAAAACACCATACTTGACATGGACAGACTCCTGAGGCTTTCGCTCAGGGCTCTTAAAGAGGTCTTTAAGCCCCACGGCTTCAACATAGGCTACAACATAGGCAGACCTGCGGGTGCAGGTCTTGAGAGCCATATACACATGCACGTTGTACCGAGATGGAACGGGGATACCAACTTCATGCCCGTTATAGCTCATACCAAGGTGATATCTCAGAACCTACTGAGTACCTACGACAGACTTAAGGAGGCCCTCAGCAGTTTGTTAACAAATATGTAAAATTGCTTACATATTCACAAGCTCTCTTCTCTCTACATGTTGATAGACAATGGTTTCCTTACGGCACAAAAATTGCAAGGTGCAAACGCTGGCATACTTAAGGAGGTGCAGGGCATGAACGCAGTAGATAACCTTTGGATAATTGTGTCAACAGCTCTCGTTCTTCTTATGTCCGTACCGGGTTTAGCAGTATTCTACGGAGGACTCTCAAGGGAGAAAAACATACTTAACACGATAAGCATGGTATTCTCCGCCTTCTGTCTGGTTGGTATCCTATGGATAGCTTACGGCTACAGCCTTACCTTCGGAGGGGACATAGGCGGGATTATTGGCGATGGGAGGTGGCTCTTCTTAAAGGGGATAAACCCCGGTGATAGCGCTACTGCAGTGCCAAACATACTCCACTACACCTTTATCATCTTTCAGATGACCTTCGCTTGTATAACCGTCGGGCTTATCGCGGGAGCCTTCATTGAGAGAATGAAGTTTTCAGCATGGCTTCTCTTTTCACTGCTGTGGTTCACCTTTGTCTATGTTCCCGTTGCCCACTGGGTATGGGGCGGTGGCTGGCTTTCCGATCTCGGTACCCTTGACTTCGCCGGTGGGATGGTTGTTCATGAAACCTCGGGTGTGTCAGCCCTCGCGGGAGCTCTCATCTTAGGCAGAAGAAAGGAACCCTTCATGCTTCCGGCAAGTCTTCCTCTCACCGCTGTGGGGACTGGTCTCCTCTGGTTTGGGTGGTTTGGCTTCAATGGAGGTTCCGCTCTTTCAGCCAACAGCGTTGCTGTTACCGCCATCTTCACCACAACTATGGCTTCCATAACAGCTGGCTTGGTCTGGATGGCTCTTGAGTGGCTTATTCTTAAAAAGCCCACTTCTCTCGGGCTCATGACCGGATTTATAGCTGGCCTTGCTACGGTTACACCCGCCTCCGGCTTTGTTGATGTCTGGGAAGGAGTAGCTCTGGGCTTCTTTGGAGCGATCGCCTGTTACTGGGCGGTTGTGTACCTTAAAACTAAGCTTGGCTACGATGATGCCCTTGATGTATTCGGTGTTCACGGAGTTGGCGGTGTGGTCGGTAGCCTTCTACTCGGTATCCTTGCAAAGCCAAGCGTAAACGAAGCTTCCGGTCTCCTCTTTGGAAATCCAGCCCAGCTGTGGAGCCAGCTCTTGGGTGTGGTTGCTGTGGGTCTTTACTCAGCTATAGCCACA
>JALSTO010000079.1 GCA_026983685.1 Aquificaceae bacterium
ATTACAGGCGCTTCAGGAGCTTACGCACTTCTTTTCAAGCAGGAAGAGAGTTTCCTCTTCCGAAGGGATAAGAGAATCCCAGCAGAGGGTTGTAAAGTTCCTGAGAGATCTGAAGATCCCCTTTGTGGAGGAGAACTTCGTTGTTGAAAAGAACATACCTGTTGAGGGGAAGGTTAAGTTTAATGGTACCCAGATAGAGGGCTATCCCTTCGTTGGTAGCCTCTGGGGAGACAGGGAGGCTGAGGTCATCAGGGAGGAGGAGGATGTTAAAGGGAAGATTGCCCTGGTTAAGGTGGGAGGGGAGAGGGAAGAGGATAAGGTAAGAAGACTTAAGGAGAGGGGAGCGGTGGGAGCTGTATTCTACCTTGAAGAACTCAGCTCACCTTACATAGGTAATCTCGGGAACGAGAGCTTTTTAGCACTATCCGTTGACAGGGAAAGCGCAAAGGAACTTTTGGGAAAGAAGGTCAGGATAGAGGCAAAGGTCAGGAGGACAAAGGTAAGGGGAAAGAACATCTACTTTGATATCGGCAAGGGACCCTTCCTCTACATCACAGCCCACCTTGACTCCAAGCCCTTCGTTTACGGCGCCCTTGACAACGCAGTTGCGGTCGCACTCCTTCTTGTGATGGCAAAGGAGATAAGGGAGAGCTACTACTTCCCATTCAGGCTCAGGTTCATGATAACGGATGCTGAGGAGCTCGGACTTGAGGGAGCAAAATACCATGTCAAGAACCTGAAGCACGCCTTCTACGTTATAAACGTGGACTCAATAGGCTGGCACAACCCCGCTGTTATATACAAGGACTGGGCTGGGTACAACGGCGAGAAGATAATGGAAAAGTTTTACAGGCACATGAAGGACCTCAAGATTGAGGTTCCCTTCAAGGAGGGTAAAAGGGGCAGGAGCGACCATATACCCTTCAAGGAAAAAGGTGTAGAAGCTCTCTTTCTCTCTTCAAATCCTTTTACCCTCAGGCATACCTTTTACGACAGCTACGAGGCTATAAACTGGGATGTGGTTGAGATGTGGTACGAGCTCCTGAGCTCCTTTCTGAGAAGATTTCACAAGCTCTGAGGAAAGATAATCCAAACCCGGTGAGGCAGTAGAATTACTTTCTAAGAAGCTCCGAAAGCATCTGAATGACGGTGTCAATCCTGTGATTCATCTGTCCTATCTCTTGCCTGAGCTGATTTGTTTGGTTGTCTATTTTTTCGTCAAGCCTCTTTATCTCATTCCTGAGCTGACTCATCTCCTGTCTGAGCTGACCCATCTCGCCCCTGAGCTGACCCATCTCGCCCCTGAGCTGTCCAATTTCTTCCCTCATTTCTTGTCTGAGCTGACCCATCTCGCCCCTGAGTTGGTTTGTCTGGTTGTCTATCTTCTGATCAAGCCTGTCAATCCTGTCCTCAAGCCTGTCAATCCTATCTTTTATCTCCTTAGTCCTTTCCTCTACAACCTCATAGACAAGCTCAAGGGTAACCTTCCTTATTACTCCCTTTGCCTTCTCAAAGACCATACCTATATGTTCTTCTGAAATTTCCTGAATGTCAAGCGGGTAGCGACTCCGGGTTATCATATATACATGCTCAGACTGCTCGCTCTTATCATTCCTCTGATCGTGCTCGCCTCCACCTTCACAGAGCTTGATAGGAAACTGAAAGATGTAAAGAGCGTGAAGGTGGTCTTCGTACAGAAGACGAGGTACTCCTGGTATCCAAAACCTGAGCTGAGCAAGGGTATCTTCTACGCTACAAAAGATGGGAAGTTCAGGATAGAGTACACCTACCCTGATAGGGTCGTGATGGTTTCAAACGGGAAGGAGATAATAATCCTGAACGAAGAAGACAGGGAGGCGATAATTGACAGCGTTGAAAACAACACCTCGCCCGTCATAGAGTCCCTCTTCTTCTTCTCAAGACCTCTCAGGGACGTGTTCCAGTTCGTGGGTGAGCTCCAGAAGGGAAACCTACGGGTGCTCATACTCAAGCCCATCAAGAGGGATGAAAATATAAAAGAGGTGTACCTTGAAGTCGGAAGTGACCTTGAGGTGAGAAGGGTGAGAGTTGTTGATTCGGAAGGCACACAGACGACTATAGAGTTTATAGACCTTAGGAAGAACTTCTCTCCCTCACCCAACCTCTTCAGGATAGAGCTACCTCCAGATGTAAAGGTCAGGAAGGCGGGAAAGGCGAGATGAAGAAAGAGGAAGTTTCTTTTGAGATAGACAGGGCTAAGGAAGAGGAGTTAGACCAGCTCGTTCATATATACTTAGAAGGATACAGAGGGCTTGAGGAGTACTCCTACACCCACATTGACGACGTGAGGTCCTATATGAGATGGCTCTGGAAGAGGGATCCGGAGGGTATCTTCGTGGCAAGGGTAGGGGGGAAGCCGGTTGGTTTCGTTGCGGGGGACTCAAACTGGTTCAGCAGGAGGGAAAGCAGAAAGGTAGGTGCTATCCATGAGATAGTTGTCCTACCCGAGTACCAAGGCATGGGCATAGGTCACGCCCTTATGGAGAAGGTTCTCAATTACTTCAAGGAAAAGGGGCTGGACAGGGCGGAGCTCTGGGTCGGTGATGAGAACTACAAAGCCATTGAGTTCTATCACAGGCTCGGCTTCAGAGAGAAGGGTCAGTACAACTACTGGATAAGGATGGTCAAGGAGCTCGGCAGTAAAGACTGAGTATCCTCTCAACTATCTTCGTGGTTGATATGTCGTACTCAAAGGGTATGGTGACAACCTTTCCCCCGTAGGATTCCACAAACTCCCTCCCCACTATCTTTTCAAGGCTCCAGTCGCCTCCCTTCACAAGGATATCGGGTTTTATAGCCTCTATGAGCCTCAGGGGTGTGTCCTCTTCAAAGAGGACGACGTAATCAACGGGCTTCAGGCTATCTAAGACCGCCATCCTAAGCTCCTGAGAAAGTATAGGTCTCTTTTCTCCCTTTATTCTCCTCACGGAGCTGTCGGAGTTCATGCCCACAACAAGAAGGTCCCCCAGAGCCTTTGCCTTCTGTAGGTAGTCAACGTGCCCCGCATGAATGAGGTCAAAACAGCCGTTGGTGAAGACTACCTTCTTATCTTTCCTCTTACTTTCCAACTCCGACAGGAGTTCCTTCAAAGATAAAATCATATTAGTATTTATAGCATGGGTGTAGTCCTTCGCTTTGCCTTAGCCTGCGCAGGATGTGTGGGATTTGCGATACTTGTTTACCTGATACTGAGCTGGCTGGGTATAATCTAATCTCTCATGGTTACGAACTTCTACAGACCCGTTGAGGTCTTTTTCGGTAAAGGTGCAATTGATAAGGCTGGCGAGGTTGCCCGTAGGTATGGCTTCAAAGCTCTGATAGTTACGGGTAGGGAGAGTGCAAAGAGGAGCGGTTCCCTTGAGAGGCTCATAAAGTCCCTTAACTCCCACGGGATACAGGAGTATGTGCTCTTCAACGAGGTGATGCCCAATCCCACAGACAATATCGTGAATGAAGGGGCGCGCATAGCGGTTGAGGAGAAGGTGGACTTCATAATCGGTCTCGGGGGAGGAAGCGTTCTTGACAGCGCCAAGGCTATATCAATAGTCTCTTCAAACGAGGGTTCGGTCTGGGACTACGTCAAGTATCCTGAGGGTCCCCGCCTCGTTCCCTACCTCAGCAGACCGGTGATATGCATTCCTACAACTGCGGGGACGGGTAGCGAGGTTAATAAGTATTCCGTGGTTACGAACTCCATAAGGAAGGAGAAGCTCGTTATATCCCACAGC
>JALSTO010000080.1 GCA_026983685.1 Aquificaceae bacterium
ATGAACCTACCGCTGGGCTGGACATTCACGCCCAGATGCACATAATTCAGATACTCAGGGAGCTCTCAACCAACGAGGGCAAGACCATCCTCATGATATCCCACGATATAGGTCTCGTCCTGAGGAACGTGGACAGAGTCCTCTGCCTGAACAGGAAGGTTTACTACTACGGAGAACCCGAAGGGTCCCTTGAGACCATAGAGTCGGTCTTCGGTATAAGGGGAAGTGTCAGCGATGGAGCTGTTTAGCTACGACTTCGTTCAGCGGGGAATACTCACCGGCTTGATGATAGGCATTGCCTGTGCCCTCGCCGGGGTCTTCCTTACCCTGAGGAGAATGGCTTTCTTGGGCGCAGGTCTTTCCCATGCAGCCTTCGGCGGTATAGCTCTGAGCATGCTCCTTGGTGTGGATCCCTTCATATTCACAGCATTCTTCACAGTTGTCGTGGCGAACCTGATACAGCTCCTGAGTTCTCATCGTCGTGTTCCGGGGGATGCGGCGATAGCCCTCGTGTTCTCCGGTGGTGTTGCCCTCGCGGTGCTCATACTCGGTATAGTCAAGGGCTTCAGCGAATACATCTTCGGGTATCTCTTCGGAAACATACTGATGGTTACAAAGGAAGAGCTTTACTTCTCTTCGGTCTCCTTCGTTGTGGTCCTGTCCTTCTTCCTATTCTTTTACAGGAAGCTCGTCCTACTCTCCTTCAGTGAAGAGATAGCGAAGCTCAGGGGCATTAACACCAACCTCATGAACCATCTTCTCCTCTCGGTCTCCTCACTCGTGATAGTTCTTGCGATAAAGGCTGTAGGTGTGATACTCGCCTCTTCAATGGTGGTTGTACCAGCCCTTACATCTCTACTGCTGAGCACTTCCTTCCTCAGCTCCGTGCTTATGTCTGCAACCATATCCGTTGCTTCTGTAATTGCAGGCGTGACTTTAGCCTTTTACTACGACCTGCCCCCGAGTGGCTCCATCGTTGGGATCATGATAGGAGCCTTCGTCTTAGCCTTCCTAAGAAGGGTGGTCAGGGTTTAGTGCTGATGCCCTCCGGGACCATGGGCGTGCCTGTGGAGTATTTCGTCGGGAGAGGCTTCCCTCACGTCAACCACCTCTACCTCAAAGACCAGGTCCCTTCCGGCGAGAGGATGGTTCATATCAACGGTAACTGTCTGCTCATCAAAATCAACGACTACCATGGTAATCACTCCTCCCTCCGGTGTTTGAGCCTGAAGGGGGAGCCCCTTCTCAAGGGGTATGTTCTGGAAGTACTCTCTGGGAGCCTTCTGAATGAGCTCGGGGTTCCTCTCTCCGTATGCTTCCCGGGCAGGAACCTCAATGTCCTTGCTCTCTCCAGCGCTCATGCCGAGCATCCTGCTCTCAAGCCCGGGTATTATCTCTCCCGCACCTACCATGAAGGTTACCGGCTGTCCACCCTCCTTGCTGGACTCAATTACCTCTCCTGTCTCCTTATCCTTGAGGGTGTAGTGAAAGGAGACGACTTTGTTCTTCTCAACCTGTGACATTACAAAACTCCTTTATAGTTTAATTCAACAAAATTTAAGCTTTACACTCATTAAGTCAAGGTTTTATTCCTGAGGGCTTGCGGAGGGGTATGCTCTCCCTATGTTTTCTTATCCAGAGAACTGCACTGATACCCATGGCGAGCAGAGTGATCAAAGTTGCAAGGGGAAGGGCAACCTCTTCCTTGACCCTTATAAGGGTGTCCCAGATAAAGAGGAAGAGAAGGTAAAAACCATAAAGCACGAAGATGAAAGAGAGGAACTGCCATATCTTTCTCATGAATTCCCGCATGGGAAGATTATAAGCTACCTTTTGATCTCCTTCCTGTAGAAGATGATATAAACGTTGTATATTCCAACCATGAGACCCAGAAGTATGAAAGTTATTGTCCAGGATATCTTTCCAGCCCTGTATTGCCCGTCCAGAAGCCAGCCAAGGTAAGCCCCCAGAACCACCGGAAATAGCAGGACCACGCTCACGCTCCCCACGTAGGTTAGTGTATGCCAGAGGCTTTCCTCCCTCCTCTCCCGCATCCTCTCTATTTTCTTCTTTATCTCCCTGAAAAAATCAGCCATCTAAAGGCTCCTCTCTATCTCCGCAAGCCTCTTGAGTATAGCTCTCTCAAGCTCTTCAAGGCTCTTCCTTATCTTTCCCTCCGCCCTCTCAATTCTCTCAACCCTTCTTCTGAGCTCCTCCTCTATCTCTTCCGTGCTTGAACCTACCACGAAGGTCCTCGTTATCAGAGAGACCTTATTATCCCTAAGCTTCAGGAGACCGAAGTCGTAGGCGATGAACCTCTTCTCCCCCTTCAGGTCAAGGAAGTGACCCACAGACCTTGTAAGGACCGTTAAGAAGCTATCGTGGTCGGCGTAAATGCCGAGGCTCCCGAGCCTGTCCTCAAGGGATAGGAAGAGGATTTCAAGATGGTCCTCCTCCTCCGGGCTTATCAGCTCAAGTTTGAAGGGCTTCATCCACACCCCCTATCATGTAAAAGCTGGTCTCATCCACATCGTCATACCTTCCCTCCATTATCTCCCTGCATCCTCTCAGGGTTTCTTCAAGGGGGACGTGCTTCCCCTTCTTTCCCGTGAAGGCTTCCGTTGTAAAGAAGGGCTGGGTCAGGAACCTCTCAAGCTTTCTCGCCCTCTCAACGATGAGCCTGTCCTCCCTTGAGAGCTCCTCAACGCCGAGCATGTTGATGATATCCTCAAGGTCCCTGTACCTCTGAAGATGAAACCTTACCATGTTCGCCACTTCGTAGTGCTCCTCTCCAACAACGGCAGGGTCAAGGACCTTTGTTCTTGATTCAAGGGGGTCTATTGCGGGATAAAGCCCTTTGGAAGCCCTTGCCCTTGAGAGGATTATCATGCTGTCAAGGTGGGGAAAGGTGCTGGAGGGTGCGGGGTCGGTTATGTCGTCCGCGGGCACGTATATCGCCTGAACCGAGGTTATTGAACCCTTCTTGGTTGAAGCTATCCTCTCCTCAACCGCAGCTATCTCCTCCTTCAGGGTAGGCTGATAACCAGCCCTTGCGGGGAGCTTTCCGAGAAGGGTAGAGACCTCCATTCCAGCCTGGGCATAACGGAAGATGTTGTCAATAAGGAGAAGAACGTCCATCCCCTCCTCATCCCTGAAATACTCCGCTATTGAGAGAGCCGGGAATATAGCCCTCGCCCTGACACCGGGAGGCTCGTTCATCTGCCCGAGGACGAGGGTCGTCTTTTCAAGAACGCCCATCCTCTTAAGCTCCGCCCAGAGTTCATGGGCTTCCCTTATCCTCTCCCCGACACCGGCAAAGACCGATATCCCCCTGTGCACTTTCACGACTCTGTAGATGAACTCGGTGAGGAGGACCGTCTTCCCCACACCCGCTCCTCCGAAGAGACCCACCTTTCCGCCTTTGACGAAGGGGACGAGAAGGTCAACTATCTTTATCCCCGTCTCAAGTATCTCCCTCCTCTCCCTCTGCTCAACCACCCGGGGTGCCTCCCTGTAAACGGGATACTCCCTACCTGCAGGAAGGGGACCGAGCCTGTCAACTGGCTCCCCGAGGGCATTGAGAACCCTGCCGAGGACCTCCTTACCTACCTTCACGCTCAGAACCCTTCCCGTTCTTTTCACCCCCATACCTCTGGAGAGCCCGTGGGTCTTACCGAGAACGAGACAGGAGACCATGCCGTTCTCCCTCAGAGTTTCCGCCTCAAGGAGCGTGCCTCTATCCTCAACAACG
>JALSTO010000081.1 GCA_026983685.1 Aquificaceae bacterium
CACATAAAGGGTAACTACGTACCGACGGGAACATCTCTCTACCTTCCGGAAAAGGTCACCCTCAGGAAGGTGGTTAAAAAATCTCCTCCTAAGGAACCAAAGCCCGAGAAGGATGTGAATAAGAAAAGATCGGTCAAAGTTGTAAAGAAAACATCGCCTAAGGTGGTAAAAAAGCCCGCTCAGAAACTCAGGGTAAAGAAGGTAGCAAAATTGTCTGGTGGGAAAGTAGTCAAGCTCCCAGAGAAAAAGCCCAAAAGGGTAGTTAAGAAGCCAAAGAGGGTGGTAAAGGTAAACATCGGAAAGGGTGTTTCCAAGAGTTTGAAGAGGGCTTTAAAGAAGACTCGGACCAAGATGGTAAAGAAGCCTCACCGAGAGCTCAGAGATACGAGGATAGTCATAAAGAGGATGGACGAGGAGGTAAAGGTAAGGACAAAGGTGATCACCCTTGAGAACGGAGCTCTTCTGTATATTAAAGAGTGATGGAGTGCTTCATCCTTGCGGGCGGAGAGAGTAGGCGTTTTGGAGAAGATAAGCTCCTGTATCCCTTCGGCGATCTCAGGGTGGTTGAGCAGGTGCTTCAAACAGCCAAAGAAGTTTGCCAGAGGGTTTACCTCGTTGCAAAGGAGAGGGACAAGTTCTCTGGACTGCCCGCAGAGATCCTCTTAGACGAGCTCCCCCTCCAGTCGCCCGTAGTGGGTCTATACACAGCCCTCAGGCATACAAGCTCACCCAGAGTGCTCCTGTTGAGCGGTGACCTGCCGTTGCTCAAGCCCGATGTTCTCAAACTCCTGATCAGGAGCTACAGAGAGCCCGTCACGTTATTCTCAATAGAAGGAAAGCTTCATCCCCTGATAGCCATATACTCAAAGGACCTCCTGCCGGAGGTTAAGGATTACATAGATTCGGGAGGGAGAAGCATGAAGGGCTTTCTTGAGAGGGTCGGCTACAAGACCATCACCGAGAAAGAGGTCCTACCCCTTGATCCCCAGCTATCCTCCTTTCTGAACCTAAACACTAAGGATGATCTGGAGAGAGCTCTGGAGATTATGGGATGAACCTCAAAAGAATTTTAAGGATAAAGAAGATTGAGGAGAAGGAGAGGGCAAGGAAGCTGAAGGAGGTTGAGGAGAGAATAAGGGAGCTCCTTGAGGAGAAGGGAAGGTACGAGGAGGAGCTAAAAAGATGTCAGGAGAGGATTACGGACTCCCAAGATGTTATGAAGCTGATCTTCAGACAGAAGGCTTTTGTGAGCAGGATAGAGGAGATAGAGAAGAAGGTAAAAGAGCTTGAGGACCTTAAGGAGAGGGAGTCGGAGAACCTGAAGGAGCTCAAGAGGGAGGAAAAGGCTGTCAACATACTCAAAGACAAGACCGCTTACGAAGAGTATGCCCAGAGCCTTAAGAAGGAGTTCCTCCAGATAGGGTTCATCCACCTGATAAAAAAGGGACTCAAGATTTTCCTCCTGTTTTCAATCCTTGCCTACGGACAGAGTGCCCTTCAGGAAAAGCTGAAGGAGATGGAGAAGGAAAAGAGGGAGGAGAGGCTCAGGGAAGTTGAGAAGGTTATAGATGAGAAACTAAAAAGACTGATAGAGGAGAGGAAGAAGCTTGAAGCTCTGAGGAAAAGACCCCTCACCGAAGAAGAGGAAAAGGAGGTTCAGAAACTTATAAAGATAGTTGGGAAGACTCCTGCGGACGAGGCGGGTGCCATACTCAACGAGGTTGAGCCCAGAATAGCTGCGGAGATACTCATAAGGCTCAAAGAGCGCCAGGCTGGGCAGATACTCGCCTCTATGGACCCGGTGAAGGCTGCAAAGGTGACGGAGATAATAATGAGCTGGAGGAGGAAGAATGCACAGAAGAGATAAGCTCTCCCCTTTCATAGTCATGGACATCCTCAAGACCGCTCAGAAGTACGAGGATGTTATCCACCTTGAGATAGGGGAGCCGGACCTTGACCCTTCCCCCCGTGTCCTTGAAGCCCTTGAAAGAGCTATAAGGGAGAGGAAATACTTTTACACACCCGCCCTCGGGCTCTGGGAGCTTAGAGAAAAGATAGCAGAGTTCTATAAGAGGAAGTACGGCGTTGATGTCTCACCCGAGAGGGTCGCTGTCACTACAGGAACTTCGGGAGCCTTCCTCGTGGCTTATGCGGTAACCCTCAACGCTGGAGACAGGATAGCCCTCGGGGATCCCTCCTACCCCTGCTACAAGAACTTCGCCCACCTCTTGGACATTGAACCCCACTTCGTACCCCTCTCTCCCCAAACGAACTACGAGATAAGGGCTGACATGCTGAAAGATGCTGAGGTAAAGGCTGTTCACATATCCTCACCCGCAAACCCGACAGGAAATCTCTACTCCGAGGATACACTGAGGGAGCTTTCGGACTACTGCGAGGAAGAAGGTATCTACCTGATATCTGATGAGATCTACCACGGGCTCGTTTACGAGGGAAGGGAGCACACAGCCCTTGAGTTCTCAGACAGGGCGATAGTCATAAACGGGTTCTCCAAGTACTTCTGCATGCCCGGCTTCAGGATAGGGTGGGCTGTGCTACCTCCCGACCTTGTGAGATATGCGGAGGTGGTGATCCAGAACGTCTTCATCTCCGCTCCCACGCTCAGCCAGTATGCAGCCTTAGAAGCCTTTGATTACGATTATCTTGAGAGGGTGAGAGAGACCTTCGGTAGGAGGAGGAAGGTCCTCTACGAAGGACTGAAAGAGCTATTCTCCATTGATGCCAAGCCTCAGGGGGCATTTTATCTGTGGGCGGACATCAGCAGGTACTCTCAGGACTCCTACAGCTTCGTAATGGAGATGCTCAAGAAAGCAAGGGTAGCGGTAACTCCGGGAACTGACTTCGGAAAGAACAGGACAAACCTTTACATCAGGCTCTCCTACACAAAGGAAGAGAAGCTCCTTCGTGAGGCGGTTGAGAGGATAAGGAAGTTCTTAGAAGAGCTCTGAGGGGACGAACTCCTTTGCGATCATCCCGAGAGAACCTGTAGGTAGTTTCCTCAGTGCCCTGAAGAGCAGTTTCCTGTAGTCTTCAATAGACCCAGAGGCTCTCATCCTCTTCTCAAGGCGCGGGGCGAAGGTAATCAGGAACTCAGAAACTCTCCTATGAAACCTATCCTTACCTATAGCCCTCGCTCCCGCGAGGAGGAAGAGGGAAGTTAAAAACCTTAGTCTCCTTTCTGGTTTTCTCAATCTCAATTCATCTTCTACAGGAATATATGAAAAGCTCTCCATAACCTCTGAGGCGAAGATTCCCCTCCCGAAGCCCCTGTATTCTTTACCTTCCCTGTCCCTGTAAGTTTTGGTTCTTGTCACACCGCAGGAAGGGGACTTGGACTTGAGGAGAAAACCGTCAACAGGAGGTAGGCTCTCAAGGAAATCCTTTGCAAAGCTCCTCAGCTCTTGGGTTAGCTCCCTCTGACTCTGGGGCTGGAAAGCCCTGTACTCTCCTTCTTCCCTGTAGAGGACTATCTTCCCTCTGGGTACTCCCAAGCCTATGGCGACCTCGGGACAGACCTTTATAACCTCACAGAAGGGTTCTAATCTGAGGGCAAGCTCGTTTCTGGCATCCTTGCCGTCATACCTTACCTTCTCCCCGAGGAGGCAGGAGCTTACCACGAGCCTCGGCTTTAACATGAGAGGACTATCTCCTTCAGGGCGGACATAAAGAGGGGGTGGGTTCGCAGTGTGGGAATCCTGACGTAATCGGTTATCCCGAGCTCT
>JALSTO010000082.1 GCA_026983685.1 Aquificaceae bacterium
CACCACCGCGGGCAGGAAGAGGGCTGCAGCTCCTATGTTTTGCATAAAGCCAGATATGAAGGCTACACTTCCTGAGACGAGGGCTATTATCCTCGTTTTGGATTTGCCAGCGAGCTTTATTATGTAGTTGGCTAACACGTTCATAACGCCAGTTCTATCAAGTCCAGCACCTATGATTATCACAGCTATTATTGAAACCACAGCGTTGCTACTCAGTCCCCCTATAGCCTTTTCCGGAGAGATCAGTCCTATCATCGGGAGCAGGACCATCATAAGCAGACCGACGAGGTCAACCCTTAAGAGCTCGGATACGAAAAGGTACATAGCCAAGAGGAGGACCTCAAGGGTGAGCACCTTCTCCTTATCAATTCCAGTCAGCTTTTCAACCTGAGCCTCCTCCAGAAGGGCGGTGGTTCCGATCAACAGGGCTAAGAAAAAGAGCAAGGCTTTCTTTACCATACTGTCAGAAAATTATAATATTCGTTATGAAGACACTCCACATACTTGACGCCTCCTCCTTCATATACAGAAGTTACTTTGCTCTTCCTCCCCTCAAGACAAAGGAGGGCTTTCCTACAGGGGCTATCTACGGCTTTCTCAGGACGCTTCTCTCAATAATGAAGTCCGAGAGACCAGAGTACCTCGTCGTGGTCTTTGACCACCCGTCTCCCTCAATAAGGGAGAAGTCTTACAAGGAATACAAGGCTGGTAGACCTCCTACACCCGATCCACTCAAGCTCCAGATACCTGTAATAAAGGAGCTCCTGAACCTCATGGGAGTACCCATACTTGAAAAGGAAGGGTACGAGGCGGACGATCTCATAGCAATATTAGTTAAAGAGCTTGCGAAGAAGGGGTACAGGATAAAGATCTACACCCCTGACAAGGATATGCTTCAGCTCGTGAGTAATAGCGTCCTCGTGATAAACCCGATGAACTGGGAGGTCTTCACCCCAGAAAGGGTGAGGGAGAAGTTCGGAATCCCTCCCAAGAAGCTCGCAGATTATCTTGCCCTCGTGGGCGATAAGATAGACAACATACAGGGCGTTAAGGGAGTCGGTCCCAAAACAGCTGTAAAGCTAATAGAGAAGTTCGGTGGGGTTGAAGGGATACTTGATAGGTGGGAAGAGTTTGAGAAGATGTTCCCAGAGGCAAAGAAGGAGGAGCTTGAGCTCTCCTACTACCTTGTTAAACCCATAATAGACGACGGGCTTGAGGTTGAAGAGTCCGATCTGAGGCTGAGAGAACCAAACATGGAGAGGCTCAAAAAGAGGCTCACCGAACTTGAGATGAAGAGCATACTCAAAGACATTGAAAGGGTCGCCAAAACGAGAACACAGGGAAGTCTCTTCTAACGGGTGATGCTGTTCAACCTGCCCTGAATCTCATCAACCGCCTGAATGAGTCTGGCATAGGTTTCATGTGCCCGTGAGGTCTCTATCAGCCTGACCATCTCAAGGATAGGGTTCACGTTGGAGAATTCAAGAAAGCCCTGCCTGAGCCTGAAGTTCTGAGCCCTCTGAGGAGTTCCTCTGAAGAAGTCCTCACCCACCTTCTGGGCATCGGGCAGGCTCCATATACCCAGACTTACCGATCGCTCCCCGTCAATATACAGGTTTCCCCGAGGGTCAAACTCAATCCTGTTTCCCTCAATCCTTATATCCCTGTTCTGGCTGTCAAGCACTCTGTAACCTTCTTCGGTCACGAGGTATCCTTCGGAGTCAAGCCTGAAGTTTCCCTTTCTCGTGAACAACACACCCTCGGGCGTCCTTACTGCAAAGAAACCTTCACCATCTATAGCGAGGTCAAGGCTGTTGCCCGTTTCCCTCAGGGGTCCCTGAGAAAGGTCCGTGAACACACCCGACACCATCGGATAGACGAAGTTGTTCGTTGGGTTCTCAGGAGAAGTGTCTGGTTCCTTTGCTCCCATATCGGTGTACCAGCTTGCAACCTCAAGGAAGTCCTTCTTAAATGAAGGGGTGTCAGCGTTGGCAAGGTTGTTCGTTACGGTAGAGAGCTTCCTCTCCTGCAGGAGCATACCGCTTGCCAGTATGAAGATGGGCTGATAGTCCAGTGCCATCCTTACCTCCTAAAGGGATATATCGGCTCTTTGCCCCGATCTCATTAGCTCCTCCATCCTCTTTACCGCCTCTTCAAAGTCTGTCACTATGCCTCCGAAGCCCTTAGCAAACTTCTGGGCATCTTCAGGATTTGCAAATACGAAAGCTGGGGGAGTGCAGCAGGGAGCTACAGAGCTCCCGACAACGAAGCTACCCATGAAGGCGTTTATGGGATTGCAGGTTATGAAGTCTCTTGCCATTACCATCTCAACCTTTTCCTTTCCTATTGTCCTGTAGGCTATGAGCCCGCAGTGGGCACAGCAGGTATGTACCTTCTTACCTCCCTTCAGTATGTATATAAAGGCGAGCCTTAGCTCAACCTCCTTACCACATACAGCACAGACCTTGCCCTGGGGTTCCTCCTCTTTCTTGAGCTCAATAAAACCATGCTTGCGAACTATCCTTCCCTCCTCTTCAAGCTCCTTGAGGTCCCTGTATATAGTCATCAGGGAGACGTTGAAGTATCTGGAGAGCTCCTTGGCCGTGTTAAAGCCCTCTTCTACAAGCCTCAGTATCTCCTCCTTCCTGTCCATCGTATTAAACTTATACTTCAGATAGCCCCAGACAATTATAAATGGGGTTTATCTAACTATTAATAAAAAGTAATAGTCACTTTATAAAAATATGGTGATAATCTAATTAAGGGATGTCTACCCAAACCTGAAAGGAGGTGTGAAGTATGGCAAGCGTTACTGCTGATAAGACCCTTGATACTTCGGGGCTCAACTGTCCCCTACCTGTTCTGAAGACCAAAAAAGCTCTGGAGGAACTTCAGAGCGGTCAGGTCCTTGAGGTCATATCCACAGACCCGGGTTCAAAGGCTGATATTCCAGCCTTCTGCCAGAGAACTGGGCATGAGCTCGTTGAGACAGTGGAAGAAGGAGGTAAGTACATCTTCTACATCAAGAAGAAGTGATAAAGGAGGGTAGCCATGGCTACAGAAAGATTAGCGATAATAGCTACAAAAGGAACGCTGGACTGGGCTTACCCTCCTCTCATCCTTGCCTCAACGGCGGCTTCCCTCGGAGTTGAGACCGCTATATTCTTTACCTTTTACGGACTGAACATAATCCACAAGGAAAAGATGAAGCAACTCAAGATAGCGCCCATCGGCAACCCCGGAATGCCAATGGCTTTTCCCCCTTCCGTTAAGAAAACTCCTGTAGCGGGACAGCTTGCAGGACTTATGGAGGCTATATTCCCGGGTCCTCCCCAGATAATGGGTATTATTCCGGGCATGACCGACTTCATGACAGCTATGATGAAGAAAACTATGAAGGATCACGGTGTCGCCAGTGTTGAAGAACTCATAGAGCTATGTAAGGAAGCGGATGTAAAGCTCATACCCTGCCAGATGACAATGGAGCTCTTTGATTACAAGTACGAGGATCTGATAGATGGTCTTGAGCCTCCGGGAGGAGCTGCTACATTCATAAACTACGTTCTTGAGGCGGACAAACCTATGATCATCTTTGTATAAAAAACCTTAGGAGGAGTCTGATGGCAGCAGAAGAGTTTGAAAAGCTCCTTTTCTACATCCTCACCGTTCCCTTCTTTGAGAGGGCTGAACCCACAACTGGAGAACTCATAAACCCTCAGGCGGGAGCGCCCT
>JALSTO010000083.1 GCA_026983685.1 Aquificaceae bacterium
CGGGGGAGTTCCTTGAGGAGAGGTTCGGGAAAAGGGAGGGGCTCATAAAACATGTTTCTGGTAAGGTTCTCGGAAGGCACGGCGGGATATACAACTTCACCATAGGTCAGAGAAGGGGGCTGGGAGTATCCTATTCCAGACCACTCTACGTAATTGATCTTGATCCTGAAACAAACACCGTTCTCGTGGGTGAGGAGGAGTATCTATACAGCGATACCATATACGTGGGCGATATAAACCTTCACGTGCCAATGGAAAGATGGAAAAACGTTCAGGTTCAGATAAGGTACAGGCACACACCCGTGGATGTTGAAAGTGTGGAGAAATTATCCGATCTATTCAGGGTAAAGTTGAGGGAAGAGGTGAGGGGAGTGACGCCCGGACAGATCGCCGCTTTCTACGAGGGAGATACGCTCCTTGGAGGGGGAATAATAGAGGAAGCACCGGATGGAGCTTAGGGGGAAGCTTTTTTCCTTTTTCACGATATCTTTTATAGCTCTCGGGGTAAACCTCATAGGTATGCCCCTATTCCTTGACAGCCTCCACCTTCATTTCGGAGCCCTCTTCGTTTTCTTCACCCTTGAGCTCCTCGGATTCAGGTATGCCCTCCTCCTCGTACTTATACTTTCTGCGGAGAAGATATATCTATATGGGGAGTTCTTCTCCTCCCTATTCGGTGCTGTTGAGCTTACCGGAGTGTACCTCCTGCGGAGGTTCTTCAGGTTCAACCTGATAGTCTCAGGCTGGATATTCTGGGTATTCTTCGGCTGGATCGCTTACGCTTACCTGTTGAGGGTGATGGCAGACCTCGGGCTTGAGCTCTCCATCCTTCTTACTCTGAAAGAGTCAGCCAACGGGCTGATAAACATAACCATTGCAACAATAATGTACCTGCTCTACCAGTACTACGTGAAGAAGGAAAAGCCCATATCCTATGGGGAAATGCTCTTTGTGTCCGTGGCTTTTACAGCCATAGCACCCCTTTTCCTCTACTCAATCTATCAGTCAAAGCTGGACGAGAGGAGGTTCCTCAGGACCATAAGGAGTGACATGGAGATAATAAGTGAGAACGTCAGGGAGAGTGTTGTTTACTGGCTTGATATACACCTCAACGCTGTCAGAGAGCTTGCCAACAGGCTCGTGATATGGGGAAAGGAGAATAGAGAAATACTCCAGAAGGAGACGGAAGCTATAAGGCGTTCCTTCTATGAGTTCCACGCCTGCTACATAGCTGATGAGGGGGCTACAGCCCTTACCTTCTATCCCGAGGTAAACCCGAAGGGTAAGTACATGATAGGGACCAACTTCAACTACAGACCCTACTACCAGGAGGTTAAGAGGACTCAGAGATACACCTTCACTAAGGTGTTTGTAGCGAAGTTTGCCCTAAAACCCGTTGTTGGTATAGCGGTTCCCGCCGTTAAGGAGGGAAGGTTTCTCGGTTATGCCTACTGCGGATTGAGGCTTGACAGGCTCATACGGGTTGCAAAGGACTTCTCCCTGAAGGAGGGCGTTTACGTGACATTCCTTGACAGGGAGGGAAGGGTTATAGCCTCAAGTATGCCTGGCGTAAAACCCATGGGTAGGTTCGTCAGGGGAGAGATTGAACGGGTTGAAGGTCTTTTCTTGGAGGTTAAGAAGAAGGATAAGATCCATTTCAATATAGAGAAGTATCTGAACTCCTTCTTCTACAAGGAGAGCAGGCTGAGGGATGACATAGGATGGCTCGCGGTTTTGGAGGTCTCTCCTGCTCCCTACCTCAGCTCCCTGTTCTCAGAGCTGTCTGTCAATTTCTCCGCCATGTACCTATTTACCCTTATCTCCTTCCTGATAGCGAGGTTCGTCACTCTGATGTCCGCTGAGCCCGTTAGGAAGCTTTCAGAGATAATGGACATGCTCACGAGAACGATTGAAAGGCATCCAAGGATAGACCTACCGAACACGAACATTGAGGAGATAAAGAAGCTCTCCGACTCCTTTGAGGAGATGGCAATAAAGGCTATTGATTATATGGACAGCCTCAAGAAGATGGCCTATTACGACCCTCTCACGGAGCTTCCAAATAGGGCTCTTTTGAACGAGAAGATAAAGGAGGCTATGGCTTTCGCTAACAGAATGGGAACCAAGGTCGCCATCCTTTTCATAGACCTTGACTACTTCAAAACCGTGAACGATACCCTCGGACATGAGATAGGAGACAGGATACTCGTTCAGGTGGCAAACAGGCTAAGGTCAGCCTTTAGAGAGACAGATACCGTGGCGAGGTTCGGAGGAGATGAGTTTGTTGCCGTAGTCCCTAATGTGAAAGAGGTTCACGAAATAATAGAGCTTGCGGAGAGGGTGCTAAGGCTCTTTGACACACCCTTTCAGGCAAACGAGGAGGACATATACCTCTCTGCCTCAGTCGGTATAACACTCTACCCTGATAACGGCAAGAGCCCTTCCGAGCTAATAAAGAGTGCGGACATGGCTATGTACAGAGCTAAGGAGGAAGGGAAGAGAGGCTTCGCCTTCTTTACAGAGAACATGGACAGAGAAGCCCAGAACATACTCACAATGAAGAATAGACTCCACAAAGCCCTTGAAAGGGAAGAGTTTTTGCTCTACTACCAGCCTATATACAGCCTCGGTAATCTTGAGCTCGTCGGCTTGGAAGCGCTCCTTAGGTGGAAAGACCCAGAAGATGGAATAATCCCTCCCGCCAAGTTCATGCCCGTCCTTGAAGAGCTGGGAATGATAAGGGAGGTGGGAAGGTGGGTTATGGAAAAAGCCTTTTACAAGTCAAGGGAGTGGGGAGAGAGATACGGGGTATATATAAGCGTGAACGTCTCACCGAGGCAGTTCTCCGACAGGAAGTTTGTGAACAGCGTCTTTGAACTCGCAGACAAGACAAAAGCCCAGCCTCATCACCTTATACTTGAGATAACGGAAGCATCACTTATGAAGGACCCTGAGGAGTCCGTTGATATACTGAAAAGCCTGAAGGCTAAGGGCTTCAGTGTAGCAATTGATGACTTCGGGACGGGTTACTCCTCTCTCTCTTACCTCAGGAAGCTCCCCATTGACATCATAAAGATTGATATGACCTTTGTTCAGAACATTGTAGAGAGCAGGGTTGACAGGGCTATAGTTGAGTCCATAGTCAGGCTATCAAAGTTCCTCGGACTCAGAACTGTAGCTGAAGGGGTTGAGGCAAGGAAACAGGCAAAAATATTAGAGGAAATAGGGTGTGACTATGCTCAGGGCTATCTGTTCGGAAAGCCCATGCCCGAGGAAGAGGCAGAGAATCTGCTTCTGAAAGAAAAGGCATTATAATATTCCCTTTAGCGGGTGTGGCGGAACTGGCAGACGCGCGGGACTTAGGATCCCGTGCCCCTTTGGGGCGTGAGGGTTCGACTCCCTCCACCCGCATGAGCTTAGGAGGTACCTGATGAAGGTCAAAACCGAAGAAAGAGAAGGTCTCTTCAAAGCACTGACCGTAGAGGTTGAGGGCGGAATGGTTGAACAGGCACTCAGGGAGATATACGATAGCCTGAAGCAGAATGTAGAGATACAGGGTTTCAGGAAGGGAACAGCTCCTCTTTGGCTCATAAAGGCTAAGTACAAGGACTACATAGAGGAGGAGGTTGGAAAGAAGGTAGCAAACAAGACCCTTGAAGAGGCTATAAAGGAGAGCTCCCTCACACCAGTTGCGGATATATACCTTGAAAAGGTTGAGCTTGAGGAAAAGA
>JALSTO010000084.1 GCA_026983685.1 Aquificaceae bacterium
ATAAGCGTGGAGGACATATCAAAGCTACCTTCAGCCTTTTCCTTTATAATTGAGAACCAGCTGAAGAGACTCATATCTGTAAACTGAGAGTATGATTGAAAAGCTCATAGAGGAAGGGGGAGTTCTTCTTGAGTTCGGTCTCATCCTTCTGACAGGCTACCTTCTCGGGAGCGTCGCAAACCTTCTCAAGCTTCCCCGGGTGAGCGGTTACATAGTGGCAGGCATCCTCATGAGCCCCTCAGTTCTGGGAATAATTGATAAGGAGTTCCTCAAGCACTCGGACCTCGTGACCCATGCAAGCCTCTCGGTCATAACCTTCCTCATAGGCTCAAGCCTTTCCTTCGGGAAGGTAAGAAGGCTGGGGAAGGCTATACTCCTGATAACCCTCGGCGAGGCTGAGCTTGCCTTCCTCTTCGTATCCCTCGCCATGTTCCTTTACCTTTACCTGACCTCCAGCGCTGACATCGGCATGCTCGTAGCCTTAGCCCTTCTCTTTGGTGCCCTCGCCTCTCCCACAGACCCTACCGCAACCCTTGCGGTGATTCACGAGTACAGGGCAAAAGGTGTTTTAACCACTTCCGTTCTCGGGGTCGCAGCCCTTGACGATGCGACGGGCATAATAAACTTCGTTATAGGCTTTTCAATTGCCCTCTCTCTGACGACAGGTCATGAGCTTCAGCTCTCTGAGGCTTTTCTTTCAATTCTCCTTCAGATTGGGGGTGCACTGGTTCTGGGAGCCGTCATGGGCTTTCTCATGTATTTCCTTGGTGAGTTTGCGAAGGAAAGGAAAGAGATCGTTACACTTACAATAGGTGTTCTCTTTCTCACCTTCGCCCTGGCGAAGGTCCTCGGAGTTGATGAGCTTCTCTCAACTATGAGTGTAGGAATCATAATAGCCAACTTCGGGAATGCCTGGGAGAAGTTTGAGAGACCTCTTGAGGACTACATAGAGGACCTCATCTTCACCGCCTTCTTTGTAGTCGGTTCCGCCTTCCTTGACCTTAGTATCCTCCTTTCAAGCCTTCCCGTAGTTCTCCTCTACGTTTTAGCCCGCTTTTCGGGTAAGTTCACAGGTTCTTTCCTCGGAGCTCATCTCTCTGGTGCGCCTCCTCAGGTAAAGAGGCACCTCGCCTTTGCCCTCTTCCCTCAGGGAGGGATAGTTATAGGTCTTGCCCTCCTTGCATACCAGAATCCCAACTTCAGGGAAGTCGGAACGCTTCTTGTAAACGTCGTCATAGGGGCGACCGTTATCCACGAGCTCATGGGTCCGGTATTTTCCAAGTTTGCCCTCCAGAGGGCTGGGGAGATAAGTTCCTGATATGTCTCTGGAGAAGCTCTTTCTGTCCTTTCTGCTTGGCTTCCTCACGGGTCTTTTCTACTTCCATCATCTCTACATCAGCCTCAAGAGATCCCTCTCCAAAGGTAAGAGGAAAACAGGTTTTCTGCTCAGGTTCTCCCTCCTCACTTTCCTTCTTGTGCCACTTGCCCTTTACTTCAAGGAGTCCTTCCTCCCCTTCCCCCTCGGCTTCTTCCTCTCCAGATTGACCTACTCCTTCTTTCTTCTTAGAATAGGTAAGAGTGGAGATAGAAAGGAAGGTGGTTCTTGATTCCGGAAGCCTGAGGGTGGGAGGGTTTGAGCTTGAGCTAAGCCTGACGGATACGGTAATAACCACCTGGATAGCCATGGGTGTGGTCGTTGCCCTTTCTTACCTGCTCACCCGTAGGCTCAGGGTAAAGGAGCCCTCTTACAGACAGCTCCTTGCGGAGCTTCTCCTCAGTGCCATGGCAAGGCAGATAAGGGAGTTCTCCCGAATGCCCGTTGCCCCCTTCTTTGCCTTTATAGCTACCATGTGGATATTCGTGGGTTCCTCCAACCTGATAGGTATGGTTCCTCCCCTGAGCACTCCGACGGGAGACCTCTCCGCGGTTGCGGGTCTCTCAACGATAACCTTCTTTTCAATCTTCTACTATGGAGTTAGGTTCCAGGGGCTCTCTTACTTCAGGCGTTACTTTGAACCTATCTTTATACTCTTTCCCCTCAACGTCGTCGGCGAGCTCGGGAGGATTCTTTCCCTTACCTTCAGGCTATTCGGGAATATGCTCGGATGGGACCTGATAATAGGGATACTTGTTCTGCTCACCGGTCTCCTCGTTCCCGTTCCGATGATGCTCTTCAACGTCCTTGGAGACGTGATACAGGCTTACCTCTTCGGGATACTGACACTCGCCTACATAGTCGCGGGGCTTGAGGTTCAGGAGGTAAGAAAGAAGCTCTCCCATCTTGAGGAGAGCTGGTACATAGATTAGGAGGTGGAAGATGGATCCACTTGCCCTCGTGGTAGCGGTTTCAATATTCACCGCGGGCTTTACCATAGCGGTCGGTGGTATGATGCCATCAAGGGGTGAGGGTGAAGCTCTCACAAAGGCTATAGAGTCAATAACGAGACAGCCCGAACAGGCGAACAACATAATCAGGCTCTTCTTCATAGGTGCTGCGGTGGTTGAGTCCGTTGCTATATACTGTCTCGTGATAGCGCTGATAATACTCTTTGCCAATCCATTCATTCACCTGTTCACAAAATGAAGTTCAATCTTCTTACATACATCTTTGAGGTTGTCAACTTCTTCGTCCTCCTCTGGATCCTGAAGAAGCTCCTCTACAACCCCGTCATTTCTGTCCTGAGGAGAAGGAAGGAGTATATAGAGGAGAGGATAAAAAAGGCGGAGGAAGCGGAGAAAAGGGCAAAGGAGCTTGAGGAAAAGTACAGAAAGTTAATGTCCGAGCTTGAGAAGGTAAAGAAAGAGAAGCTATCGGAGGTAATGAAGGAGGTGGAGGAAGAGAAGGAGAGGCTCTACAGGAGGATGAAGGAAGAGCTTGACGCTGAGAGGAAGAAGTTCCTTGAAAGCCTTGAGGCGGAGAGAGAAGAGTTTCTGAAAGAGATAGAGGAGGAAGTCATAAGAAGCTCCCTCTCCTTCGCAAGCAGGGTCCTGAGCAGGTTCGCGGACAGGAGCCTTCACAAAAAGCTCTTTGAGCTCGCCCTTGAAGTAGTGGAAAACTTCGGGGGAGACGAGTCTGTTGAGAGGGAACTTAGGAGCTATCCTAAGGTAAGAATTGAGAGTGCCTACCCCCTCGGTGAAGAGGAGGTAAACATAATCAGGGAGAAGGTGAAGGATCTCTTCGGGTTTGAACCAGAGGTTAAGGTCAGTGTGAATGAAAAGTTAATGGCTGGTGTTCGGATAAGTCTCGCCTCAAGGGTGATAGATTCCTCCCTTGAGGGTCAGCTCTCAGCTTACGAAAAGCTTCTGAGGGAGAAGGTTGAGTCTGAGGGACAGGCTTAAGGGCTTGGAGGAGGCTCTGAGAGGGGCTCCAAAGGATTACAGTACCCAGCCCCTTATCAGGGAGAGGGGCAGGGTTGAGTTTGTTGAGGAGTTCATAGTAAGGGTCAGGGGGCTCCCGGAGGCACTCTTTTATGAGCTCCTGGAGTTTGAAGGCGGTGTGAGGGGGATAGTGGTTGACCTCAAAGGTGATGAGCTGACCGCAATGCTCCTTGAGGGGCAGGAGAGGGTGAGTATTGGCTCCTCCGTTTACAGGACCGGGCGTGTTGCGGACGTGGGTGTATCGGAGGAACTCTTAGGAAGGATGGTTGACCCCCTCGGAAGACCCCTTGACGGCAGGTCTGCTCCCAGACCGGGAGCCTTCTATCCGGTGG
>JALSTO010000085.1 GCA_026983685.1 Aquificaceae bacterium
CCTTCCGCACCTTTAAGGGCACTGCCACCGCTGTGAAACCTGTGGGCACGGGTAGCTAAGGGCTCAAGGAAGTCCAGCCTCTCTGTTATGCCTTCAATGTCCATCAGGAAATACCTTATGTGTTTTCTGTCAATCAAAAGGACACCTATCCTTCCGAACTCCTCGTCTATCGCAGCTATCTCCCTTATCAGAGGGTCTGGAGAAACCATGAGCCTGTTCCTGTACACGTAAGGGAGCTTTATAGCCTCAAAGAAACCCTCCCTTGAGCAGGAGAATACAGCTATACCCCTGCAACCGGTAAGGTCCTCCGGCTCACTCAGAAACTCGCCTATGAGCTCAAAATCTTTTTCAACCGAACTCTTCACATCCCCCGAAAGTTCTCTCCCTTCAAGCTCCCTCTTCTTTTCCTTAACCATGTCCTTGTAGAGGGTCAGGTACTTGTTGTCTTGCCTGTCCTCAGGTCTCAGGTGAAGGTATAGAGTTGTAACCATAGAATCCTTGGGTCTGAACGAAGAGAGCTTTTCAAGGTTTTCTCTTAAACTTGCCATGTTTTCCTCCTTTCTGTCAATGAGCCTTTAACCTGTATCTATTTTACTCAATACGTTTCTTATGTAACGCTCCTTCTCCTTCTCGTCTTCTGAGCCCAGCATGCCTACAACCTCCCACCCTCCATCTCTCCTCTTTAAATAGACACGCCCTCCCGAGAACCTGAGCTTGAAGATATCGGGCAGTGTGGCAAGGGGCTGAACGCTCTCCTTCCCCTTTCTCTGGGAGAAGCGAAGGAGCTCTTTCAGGAATATCCCTTTCTTGTCCGGAGGGAGGCTGAGGAACTCCTCAACCGCCCTAATGCTAAAGCCAAGCCCGAGCAAGGAGGAAAGAACCTCTCTCCATACAGACACCCTGTCTTCACCGCTTCCTCTTGCCCTATCAAGCTCTATCTCAAGGGTGCCTGTCTTCAGATTGAGCTCCTCAACCTCTCTTCTGAGCCTATCAACCTCAGCTCTAAGTTTTTCATTCTCATCAGAGTAAAGGTCAACGAGTTCCTGAAGGTGAAGTAGCTCCCTTATAAGCCTCTTCCTCTCCTTACGGAGGCTCATAAGCTCTCCCTTGCCACCAGCGGGCTCCTCTTCCTTCATCATCTCAAGGAGTTGAAAGAGCTTTCTGTTTGCCTCCAAAAGCCTCCCCTCCTTCTCTCTGTACTCCCCAAGCTCCTTTTGAAGCTCCTCAAGTCTTCTCTCAAGCTCCCTTGCCCTCTCCTCCGATACTCCACCTTTCCTTTCTTTCTGGATCCTATCTATCTCTTGCTGTAGAAGCCTTAGATGAACCTCTACCCTTTCTCTCTCCCTGACGACCCTGTCTATATCCCTCAGCAGGCTCTCTCTTTCTGCTCCTATCTCCTTCAGTCTCTTTTCGGTGGGAGACTCAAAAAGAACTACGAAGGCGAAGGTAAGTATAACGGGAGGCAGGTCCCTGACTATTATCTCTAAATTCCCGAAGTAAACGCTCAGGGCAACTATCTGAAAGAAGAAGAGATAGCCTATCCACTGAACCGCTCTGTGCCTTTCACCGAAGAGCCAGCTTATGTAGAGCACGGAGTTGTAAGCAAGGACGAGGACAAGGTTGTAGGGATCCTCGGGATATAGGGGGATGGGTGAGAGCCCGAAGCTCGTTATGTACCAGAGTAGGAAGTTATAAGCTACAACAAGGAAAAGTAAAGTAAGGGCTCCCTGCATGAAGTAAAATTTAATCCCATGAAGAAGGTTCTGATATTCCTTGAAGAGCTCGTTGAGGATGTGGAGTTCCTGTATCCCTACCTCCGTTTCAAGGAAGAGGGCTACGATGTCGTATCCGCAGCTCCCACTATGAAAGAGTACAGGGGAAAGAAGGGGATGGGCTTTAAGCCCGATATAACCCTGAAGGAAGTTGTCCACAAGAACTTTGACTGCATCTTCATACCCGGGGGCTACGCCCCTGACAGGTTGAGGAGGTACACAGAGGTACTGAGCCTCGTTAAGAGGCACTATGAGGAAGGAAAGCTGATCGCGGCTGTCTGCCATGGTCCGTGGGTTTTGATATCCGCAAAGGTCGTTGAGGGAAAGAGGGTGACAGGCTTTTTCGCTATAAAAGATGACCTTATAAATGCTGGAGCAGACTACACGGGCGAGCCCGTTGAGGCAGACAAGAACCTGATAACAGCAACAGACCCAAGCTCTATGCTTGATATGATCAAGGTGATAGTGAGAAAGTTAAGCAAGACGGAAGAGGCTCAGCGGTGATACTCATACTCCTCTTAGCTCTCATATCTATCTCCCTTGGAAGAGAGTTCGTCCTCGTCAGCGTATATCCCTTCTACGATGTGGTCAGGGGGATTGGAGAGGGAGCTTACAGCACAGAAGTTCTGATACCCCCTGAAGCGGATTACCATCTGTACGAGCTCTCAAGTATAGAGCTCATTAAGATAGCCAAGGCTGAGATAGTTTTCATCAGCGGGGTTTCCCTCGGAGGCTGGGAGAGAAAGGTAGAGGCTGTAGCAAAGGCAAAGGCCGTTAGGCTTGCGGAAGGAATGGAGCACGAAGAGGAACATGAAGAAGAACATCTGAGACACGACCCACACCTGTGGATGTCTCCTAAGAGAATGCTGTCGGTTGCCCGGAATGCTTACAGTGGCTTCTTAAGGCATGATCCTGCGAGGAAAGAGCTCTACAGTAAGAACTTAAAGAAGGTTCTCAAAAAGCTTGAGATACTCCACGAGAATTATGAGAGAACCCTCAAGAGCTGTAAGTACAGGGTCCTTCCGGTAGTTCATCCATCCCTGAGCTACCTCGCAAAGGATTACGGACTTGAGGAGATTCCCATCGGCTACGGGAGTGCCCACGGAGGGATATCGCCCGGAAACCTTTACCGCTTCTTGAAGAGGATCAAGTCTCTCGGGATTGATTACGTATTTGACATATACCGCTTCAGGACAAAGGTGGCGGAAGTCCTCAAGAGAGACCATGGCTTCAGGGTTTATACTCTCAACGTAAAGATAGTTCCCCACGGCAATCACAGAGATTACTTCTCCATAATGGAAGAAAACCTTGAGGTTCTCAGGGAAGCCCTGAAATGCAGGTAATAGAGGTCTCAAACCTTGACTTTTCCTACGATGGGAAGAACAAGGTGCTTGATGGTGTGAGCTTCAGCGTTAGTGAAGGTGAGTTCGTAGGTATAGTTGGTCCGAACGGAGCTGGGAAGACGACCCTTTTCAAGGTTCTCCTCGGTTTCTTAAAGCCTCTCTCTGGAAAGGTAAGGCTCTTTGGGGAGGATGTAAGGAGCTTCAGCAGATGGGACAGGATAGGTTACGTACCCCAGAGGTTGAACGTAGAACAGAGCTTTCCAGCTACCGTTGAGGAGCTCCTCAACCTTGTTGCCAGTAGAGACAGGGTCAGAGAGATATCCCACTACCTTCACATTGACCACTTCATGAGGAGCCAGTTTCTAAAGCTTTCGGGGGGACAGCAACAGCTCATCCTCCTCGGTATGGCTCTCGCCTCGGACCCTCAGCTCCTACTCCTTGATGAGCCCACCGCCGGACTGGACATTCACGCCCAGATGCACATAATTCAGATACTCAGGGAGCTCTCAACCAACGAGGGCAAGACCATCCTCATGATATCCCACGATATAGGTCTCGTCCTGAGGAACGTGGACAGAGTCCTC
>JALSTO010000086.1 GCA_026983685.1 Aquificaceae bacterium
CTGACATTCTCATAGTTAGCCAAGGGTTCGCCCATTCCCATGAAGACCACGTTCCTTATCCTTTCCCCTGTCTGAAGCTGAACCTGAAGGAGCTGGTCCACTATCTCTTCCGTTCTCAGGTTTCTCCTCAGACCGTCAAGGGCTGTTGCGCAGAAGGTACACCCGACCGCACAGCCTATCTGGGAGGACACGCATAGGGTAAGGTGGTCCCTTTCCCTTATCAGGACGGTCTCAAGGGTATGCCCGTCCTCTGTGCTAAAAAGGAACTTGGTCGCATCGGAAGCCTCAACCCTTTCAATTAGCCTGAGGGGATGGAAGGAGAACCTCTCTCTTAAAAGGCTCCTGTGTTCCTTTGAAAGGTCTGTCATAAGGCTGAAGTCCGTAGTTAGCCTTTTGTAAAGCCACCTGAGAACCTGGTCAGCCCTGTAGCTCTCAAGTCCAAGGGATGAGAACTCTTCCTTTAGCTCCTGTCGGGTCAGACCTGTTATGAACATTCTTATAAGTTAGCTCTCTTTGACCACCTTGACCTTTCCCTCAGCTATGTCCTCAATTGACTGAAAGGTCTTCTTTATGAGCTCTCTCTCCCCCCTTATGAAGAAGTCGTCGCCTTCCTGAAGGAGTTGCATGGTCCTCTTGACCGCAGCGTGAACGAGCTCGTACCTTGACTGGACCTGTTTGAGGGCGTTTTCTATATCAGGTCTCCTTGACATAACACTCACCTCCTTCTATGAGATGCCTGACCTCCTCGTTGGGGAGGAGCTTACTCAGGTTCTTGAGTACATAGTCCCTTTCACACCTCTTAGCCATTATGATGCTCTTTAGTTGCTGGGTAGCCTTGTCCACAAAGTCGTTAATTATAATATAATCAAAGCTCTTTGCACAGGGTATCTCTCCCTTGGCGGTCTTCAGCCTCTCCTCCGCATTCCTGTCCCTGTAGCCCCTGCCTATCATCCTGCGCCTGAGCTCGTCCATGGATGGGGGAAGGAGGAAGATGCTCACCGCATCGGGATACATCTTCTTCACCTTGAAGGCTCCCTGAACGTCTATCACGAGCAAGGAGTCGTATCCTTCTTCAAGATTCCTCTCTACCTGATCCCTCGGCGTCCCGTAGTAATTCCCGTAAACGTTGGCGTACTCAAGGAAGAGACCCTTTTCAATCCCTTCCTCAAACTCCTCTTTGCTCATGAATATGTAATCAACACCCGGCTCTTCGCCTGGTCTTGGCTCCCTTGTAGTGACGGTCACTATCCTTCTTATCCCATCCACCTGCTGAAGAAGCTTTCCCGCTAAAGTGCTCTTACCCGTTCCGGAAGGAGCGGAGAGAATGAAGAGCTTTGCCATATCCCCTAAGGATTATACCACCTTGCCCTCCTTGAAAATCCTGAAGAACTCACCCTTCCTCTCAATCAGTGTGTAGAAGTTTCCCTCCTCAACTATCTCGCCTTCCTTCAGAACGACTATCCTGTCGCATTCCATAACGTTGGAAAGCCTGTGAGCTACTATCAGCATAGTCCTCCCCTCAAAGAAGCTGAATATATTTCTGAGGAGTTTCTTCTCCGTATTCATATCAAGGGCGGAGGTGGCTTCATCAAGGATCACTATCTCGGGGTTCTTTAGAAAAAGTCTCGCTATTGAGAGCCTTTGCCTTTCTCCCCCAGAAAGGGAATAACCCCTCTCTCCGACCACGCTGTCAAGTCCCCTGTCCATTTTCTCAACAAAGTCACACAGAGCCAGCCTGAGAGCTTCCCATATCTCCTCGTCGGTTGCCCCGGGCTTTGCTATTAGCATGTTCTCCCTTATCGTTGCGTTCAGGAGGAAGGTGTCCTGAGTAGCCATACCTATCCTGCTTCTGAGGGAGCGAAGCTCAAAGTCTCTGAGCTCTGTGCCGTCCACCCTGATGGAACCCGTGTAGTCTATGAGCCTCGGTATAAGCTTTATTAGGGTGCTCTTTCCCGACCCTGTGTGCCCCACTATTCCGACCCTGTCCCCCCTACCTATCTTAAGTTTTATATCCTTGAGAATCCACCTGTTTTCAATCAGGACACCCGCGTTTATAAACTCTATCTCCTCCTTAAGTCCTTTAAACTCAAGCTCTCCGTCCCTCTCCTCCTCCATGCTCAGCATCTCCCTTACCCTTGCAACAACAGGCAGGGAGCCCCTCAGGTTCATCAGAGCCTTCTGGCTGTTGAGGAGTGGGGGCTGAACCATGAAGAGGGCTGTAAGGTAGGATATGAAGTCTCCCGGTGTCATGTGCCCCTGAAGTATTCTGTAACCGCCGTATGAAATGACCCCTGCAACCACAAGGTAGCCGAATATGTAGTTTATGGCTGTGTTCCCGGTTATATAGAGCTCAGACTTTACCAGCGACCTGTATATCTTCTCGTTGAATCTCCTGAAGGACTCAAGGAGCTTTCTCTCTGCTGAAAAGACCTTAACGTTCTCTATACCTTGTAGTGTCTGGGAAAGGGTCTGGGTGAGTTCTGCTGTTCCCTCCTGACTTCTCCGGAGGTGCTTTCCCTTTTTGGAGCCGAAGTACCTGACGGTCAGGCTCATGATCGGAATGGCAACGGCGAGAAAGAGGGTGAGGAGAACATCTCTGTAGAGAAGGACACCTATAAGAGCTACACCCACGAGGGGCTCCCGCAGGAGAACGGGTATCTGGTCAATGAGTATCTGCCTTATCCTGTCCACGTCGCTAACTATCCTGCTTATGATGTCTCCCGCGGGTCTCTTTATGAAGAAGGAGTAGGGAACCTTCAGGAGCTTCTCAAAGACCTCTTCCCTTATGTCCCTCAGGGTCTTTTCTGAGGCTATGCTGAGCAGATACTTGGACAGGAAAAAACCTACCTGCATTAAAAGGGCGGAGGCGAGGAGGAGCAGTATCGTCAGGCTGAGCTTTCCCTGGTCCTTCAGTATAAAGACGTCATCAATTACCCTTTTCACGAGGAGAGTTATCGCAGTGGCACCTCCCGACTGAAGCAGTGAGCCTAAGAGAGAGAGAAAGAGAATGGGAAGGTAGGGCTTTAGTTTCCTCGCTATCCATACAAGGTTATCCATCCGAAAAGAAATTATAAACATCGCCCTCCATCTGCCGATTAAAACCTTTCAAGGAGGTGTTCCATGTTCAGAGCACTCTGGACTTCAGCTTCTGGTATGACAGCCCAGCAGACAAACCTGGACGTCATATCTCACAACATGGCCAACGTAAACACAGTGGGCTTCAAGAAAATGAGGGCAACCTTTCAGGACCTCGTTTATCAGACCGTAAGGGAGCCTGGAGCACCCACATCACCCATCACACGCTCTCCTTCCGGCTTCCAGATAGGGCTGGGAACCTACATAGCTGACACCTACGGTATATTCACTCAGGGCAACCTCACCCAGACAGGAAACACCCTTGACATAGCGATACAGGGGGATGGCTTCTTCAAGGTAGTCATGCCCGATGGAACGATAGCCTACACGAGGAACGGACAGTTCAGGCTGGACAGGGACGGCAGGATAGTAAACAGCGATGGCTATCCCCTTGATCCGGAGATAAGCATACCCCCAGATGCCATCAGCATAGGTATAGCAGCGGACGGAACGGTCTCCGTATTCAGGCAGGGGGCGACGACCGTTGAGGAAGTCGGAAGGATTGAGCTCGCCAAGTTCATAAACCCTGCGGGTCTCAGAAGG
>JALSTO010000087.1 GCA_026983685.1 Aquificaceae bacterium
GGGCTCCTACGCCGAGGATTGAGAATATCCCAGCCCCTATCATAGTTCCTACAGCTATAGAAACCGCCTCCCAAAAGCCCATCTTCTTTTGCATGTTCCATAATTTACCACGGCTTGTGTTAAAATACTTCCTTCGCAAGTTAAGGAGGAAGGAAGAATGAGAGTCAAGGGACCCTCTTCAAGGAAGCGCAAGAAGAAGATACTCAAGCTCGCCAAGGGCTACAGAGGAATGAGACATTCCTCCTACAGGAGGGCTAAGGAAGCGGTAATGAGAGCCCTCTACTACGAGTACAGGGACAGAAGACTCAGGAAGAGAGAGTTCAGGAGGCTGTGGATAGCCCGTATAAACGCAGCGGTCAGACCCTACGGTCTCTCCTACAGTAAGTTCATGAACGGGCTCAAGAAGGCTGGTGTTGAGCTTGACAGAAAGGTCCTTGCTGACATGGCGGTCAGAGATCCAGAGGGATTTTCCCAGGTAGTTGAGAGGGCAAAGTCAGCCCTTTCCTGAGATGAACGACCTTGAAGGGTTAAAGGAGCAAGCATTAAAGGAGCTTGAATCTGTAAAGAGCTCTGAGGAGCTTCAGCAGGTAAAGGCTAAGTACCTTGGAAGAAAGGGTATCCTTACCACAGCACTCAAAAAGATAAAGGAGATACCTCCTGAGGAGAGGCGGGACTACGGGAGGCGGGTGAACGAGCTCAAAAGTCTAATTGAGGAAAAGCTCAGAGAGAAGGAGGAGGAGGTCAGGAGAAGAGAGCTGGAAGAGGAGCTCTCAAAGGAGTGGGTTGACCTGACCATCCCCCTAAAGAACACCGTTGGTAGCCTCCATCCCCTGACGCTGACCTTAGAGAGGATAGTGGACATCTTTACGGGTATGGGTTTTAAGGTTGAGGAGGGTCCCGAGATAGAGCTTGAGGAGTACAACTTTGACAGGTTGAACATACCCGAGGATCACCCTGCAAGGGACATGCAGGATACCTTCTACGTGAGTAAACCCGGTTACCTCCTCAGAACCCACACATCTCCTGTTCAGATAAGAACCATGCTCAGGCAGGAACCACCGATACAGATAATAGCGCCGGGGAAGGTTTACAGAAGGGACGATGACCCCACTCACTCGCCCATGTTTCACCAGGTTGAGGGTCTTGTTGTCAACGAATACGCCAGCTTCAGGCACATGAAGTATGTAATAGAGGAGTTCCTCAGAGAGTTCTTCCAGACGGACCTTCCCGTCAGGTTCAGAACCTCCTACTTTCCCTTTACCGAGCCCTCCGCGGAGGTTGATATAGGCTGTGTTATATGCTCTCAGGAGGGTTGCAGGGTCTGTAAGGAAACGGGCTGGCTTGAGGTTATGGGCTGTGGCATGGTCCACCCTGCGGTGCTTGAGAACTGCGGTATTGATACGGAGATATATCAGGGCTTTGCCTTCGGCATGGGTGTGGAGAGGCTCGCCATGCTCCTCTTTGGTATAGACAACATAAAGCTCTTTTACGAAAACGATATAAGGTTCATCAGGCAGTTTTAACCGCAACTATCAGGTGCACAACGCCCAGAAGTCTCCTTTCTTTACTGATAACAGAGAATCCAGAAGATCTCAGCATGGCTTCCACTTCCTCAGGAGAGAGGCTGTCCTCAACGGAGTGGATGAAGAAGCTCCACTTATCACTTCCGAATATGAGAACACCTAAGGGCTTTAAAAGAGTTTTCATCAGCAGGAGCAGGACTCCGGTTCCCCTGAACCTGCCTATATCAAGTATCCCTATCCTTCCCCCGCTCTCAAGAACCCTGAATGCATCTTTTAGGAAAGCCTCCTTGTCCTCAAGGTGCCTGAAGACAAGTGAGAGGGATACATTTCTGAAGGACCCCTCTCTGAAGGGGAGGCTCTCGCCAACAGCCTGAAGGAAGAAACACCCAGGGCACTTCTTCTTTGCTACAAAGAGCATACCTAAAGCTGGATCAATCCCGACCCTTATCCCCCTCCAGTCTTCGCCGAGCTTCCTCAGGAGCTCTCCGGTTCCCGTTCCCACATCAAGCCAGTTCCCCTCCATGTTCATGCCTGAGAGGAGGTCCCTCTGCCATCTGTGTATCTGTCCTGCTGTGGCGAGGCTGAGAAATCTGTCGTAAACCCCGCTTATCTGAGAGAATATCTCCGCAACCTTTCTGTAAGCCACGATGATTAATTCTACAGCACTTCATCTGCAAATTCCCTCAGCTTATCAAGGTCGGTTATCTTTATCCTCTTCCTTCCGAGGGATATGGCTCCTGCCCTCTTGAGCTCGTTCAGGGAAAGGGTGGTTGCCTCCCTCGTAGTACCAACCATACCAGCTATATCCTTGTGGGATAGGGGAACGGTTATACTACTCTTCCCATCGCCGAACTTTTTGTAGAGCCTGATGAGGAGAGATGATACCCTGCTGATAACAGGTTTTGAGACAACCTCTTCAAGCCTCAGCTCAAGCTCGTAGGTAAGGAGTCCCAGAAACCTGCTGAATCTCAACATCACTGTTGGATTTCTGCTCATCCTTGAGAAGAAGACATCCCTGTTTATAAGGCAGATGAATGTGTCCTCAAGAGCTTTCGCAAACTCCCTATAGTTACCTTTCTCGTAGGGAGATATGCCTCCGAAGACATCTCCTGGTCCCAGAATGGCAAGGGTTATCTCCTTTCCATTGGGCTCAATTCTGTAGAGCTTGACACTACCTCTTTTGAGGAAGTAAAGAAACTCTTCCTCCTCTTCGGGAGAGTAAACGAGTTCATCCCTCCTAAGGTTCAAGCCAACGGAGTTCTCGTCAAGGAACTTAAGCTCCTCCTCACTTAGTCCCGAGAGTATATCAAGGTTCTTCAGATACCATATCTTCTCTTCTTTCAGAGGATTTTCCATCGGGAAAATCTTAGCTCGGGGCTACTTCCTGTCAAGCTCGTACGGGAATAAAATTAAAGGGTGCACGAGTTCTCAATAGTTCAGAGCCTTCTCGGTCTGGTGGAGGAGCATGCGAGGGAGAACCGGGCTAAAGGTGTAATTAGAGTGGTGGTGCGGGTGGGTGTTCTATCGGGGGTTGAGCCCCACCTCCTTGAGATGGCTTTTGATACCTTTAAGGAAGGGACGATAGCGAGGAATGCGGAGCTCGTGATTGAGGTAGAGAGGCTTAGGTTAAGGTGTGAAGACTGCGGCAGGGAAAGCGAGAAGGAGGAGCTTAACGCTCTCTGTCCTCACTGTGGTTCTCTGAACACGCAGGTGATAGGTGGGGAGGATATGTTCTTAAAAAGCCTTGAGCTGGAGTGCGATTAGCTCTTTAACCCACTTAGCCTTCTGTGCTTGGCGAGGTAGGGAGGAGTCCTGAAGTGGGGCTTCCTGTGGACGAAGTAGTAACGGGCTATGTGGTAGCTCGTATCAAAGCCGTAGAAGTTCAGCTTCATGTGTTCAAGCTCCTCCCTCCTGCATCTGTCTATAAGCTCAAGCCACTTACCAGAGAGTCTCTCTTTTCTCTTCTCCTCTATAAACCTCGTGAACTCATCCGAGGAGAGGTAGCTCTTTATCCTCTCCTTAAGTTTTTTAACGAACTCCGAAGGAGTCCTTCCGAACACATCATCTATCAGACCGAGCTCTTTAGCCTTCTTTGAGCTTATGGGCATCCTCTCTTCCATTATCCGCCTTCCCCTCTCCCAG
>JALSTO010000088.1 GCA_026983685.1 Aquificaceae bacterium
TGAGAAGGGGTTTGTCAAGGTAAACGAGTTCTCCCAGACGAGCGTTCCAAACATATACGCCTGCGGTGATATAACCTCTCCCCTTATGCTTGCCCACAAGGCAATGTACGAGGGAAAGATTGCGGTGAACCACATGCTCGGCGGAAGAGACTGGAAGAGGGACGACAGGATAGTTCCCAAGATAATTTACTCCGCCTTTGAGGTTGCGAGCGTTGGTCTCACGGAGGATCAGGCTGAGGACGAGGACTACGATGTAGTGGTCGGAGTTACCTCCTTCGTGTCCAACCCTAAGGCTATGGACGATGGAGAGAACGAAGGCTTTGTGAGGATAGTGGCGGACGAAGAGAGCGGGGAAATACTTGGGTGCCACATAGTCGGTCCCAATGCGGGAGAGCTTATACATCAGGTAGTTCACATGATGAAAGACCACAAAACTGTGGAATTTGCCTCCAAGAGCATGTACTCCCATCCCTCACTCTCAGAAGCCATAGGGCAGAGCGCCTCCGAGATATACTACGGACCTATAACTTGGGTCAAGAGGTGAGAGCCTTCACTATATCAACAACCTGACTGACTATGACGCTGTTGGGGACAACCACCTCCGCTCCCAGCTCCTTCGCTTTCTGCTGGAGGTTCAGGTTCTTGTGCCCGCAGTAAGCTACTACCTTTATATCGGGCTTTTCCTTCTTGATATTCTCCAAAAGCTCCTCTCCTCCGAAGCCCTCAAGGTTTATTACCGCGACCGCCACCTCTGAGTTGTTTTCAATAAGTTCTTTGGCTTTGGACCACCTGCTCGCACTCAGAACCTCCCATCCCTGAGACTTAAGGAGAGAGGCTACCTTTGAAGAGGTTATCAGGTTGGAATCGCTCAGAAGTATCTTCATCGGCTCAGAACCTTGCCTCGCAGGAATGTTCGTACTCAACGAGTTCTTTTATCTTAGGTTCCTTACCGCAGAGGGGACAGTCCGGGTCCTTCCTGAGCTTCACCTTCCTGAAGTCCATGGAGAGAGCATCCATGATAAGGAGCCTGCCCACGAGGGGCTCACCTATGCGGAGCAGGAGCTTTATGGCCTCCGTTGCCTGAATACATCCCATTATCCCCCCTATTGAGCCCAGTATTCCAGCCTCCTGACAGGAGGGAACCATACCGGGAGGAGGGGGTTCCGGGAACAGACACCTGTAGCAGGGAGAGTTCTCCTTGTCTCTGAAGTCAAAGACCGTGCACTGCCCCTCAAACCTGAGCATCGCAGCTGAGACGAGGGGTTTGCCCGCAAAGTAGCAGGCATCGTTTATGAGAAATCTCGTGGGGAAGTTGTCGGTTCCATCAAGGACCACGTCGTAATCCTTTATAAGCTCCATGATGTTTTCCTTGTTTACCATCTGGTTGTAGGTTATCACCTTAACATCTGGATTGAGGGACTCAAGGGTCTTCTTTGCTGACTCTACCTTGGGAACGCCGACCCTCTCGGTAGTATGGAGTATCTGCCTCTGGAGGTTGGAAAAGTCCACCACATCGTAGTCAACTATTCCTATGGTTCCAACTCCCGCCGCCGTGAGGTAGAAGAGGGCTGGAGAGCCAAGTCCACCCGCGCCTATAACGAGAACCTTAGAGTTTAAAAGCTTTTCCTGTCCTTTTCCGCCTACCTCCGGCAGGATTATGTGCCTCGCGTACCTCTTTATCTGCTCTTCGGTGAACTGAAACATGCTTAATATGATACAAAGTTTTGGGCTGAAAACAACCAGCTGGGTCATATAATTTCCCTATGAAGGTCAGGATAGGAACGAGGAAGAGCAAGTTAGCCCTCTGGCAGGCTAACTACGTTAAGGATTTCCTTGAGAGAAGGTGGGGTATTGAGGTTGAGCTCGTCAAGATAACGACCACGGGAGATAAGATACTTGACTCACCTCTCGCAAAGATAGGGGGTAAAGGTCTGTTCGTTAAGGAGATAGAACAGGCTCTGCTTGAGGAGAGGATAGACCTCGCTGTCCACTCTCTAAAGGACGTTCCCATGGTGATCCCCGAAGGTTTGACCCTCGGAGCCATAACTGAGAGGGAGAACCCCTACGATGTGCTCATCTCAAGGGAAGGAAAGAAGCTGAGTGAGCTTCCGGAAGGCTCAAAGGTAGGAACCTCATCCCTGAGGAGACAGGTGCAGATAAAGAGGCTCAGGAGGGACCTTAAGGTTGATATCCTCAGAGGGAACGTGGACACGAGGGTGAGGAAGCTCAAGGAGGGTCTGTACGACGCTATAGTCCTTGCCTACGCAGGGGTAAAGAGGATGGGTTATGAGAAGGAGATAACCGAGGTGCTTGATAACTTCATACCCGCGGTTGGTCAGGGGAGCCTTGCAATAGAGATAAGGGAAGGAGATGAGAAGGTAAGGTCTCTTGTAGAGCCCCTTGACCACAGGGAGAGCAGGATAAGGGCTGAGTGTGAGAGGGCTTTCCTGAGAAGGCTGGAAGGGGGCTGTCAGGTTCCCATAGGTGCTTTCGCTCACGTTATGGGTGGAAAGGTCAGGATAGAAGGTTTCATATCCGACCTTGAGGGTATTAGATTTATAGAAGGCTGTGCGGAGGGAAGTGTAGATGAAGCGGAGAAGGTCGGTGAGCTCCTGGCGGAGGAGCTACTCAGAAGGGGAGGGAGAGAGATACTCGCTCAGATATACGGAGGTGAGTGAATGAAGCCCGTAGGCATAGTCCTGGGAACCAAGGAGGCAACCCCCCTTGAGTTCTGGGTAGGGGTTGATGGCGGGAACCCCATACAGCTTGATGATGTTATCGTTGTGAGCTCAAGGCTTGAAGGGAGCGGGAAGGAGATAAAGTTCTACGGGCTGGTTCACGAGGTAAAGAAGTATCTTGAGGGAATTGACCTCACCTACGAGGAGCGCCTCGTCACAGATGGTATTGTTCCGGCAAACATCGCCTACGTGGCAAGGGTCATGGTAACGAGAATAGAGCCCGAAGTCTTCGTTCCGCCTACGCCGGGCGACCCTGTCTATAGAGCCAAGGGGAAGGAACTTGAGAAAGCTCTTTACTACGATAACATGAAGAGCAAGATACCCGCAGGTATATCAAGGAGCGGAGATGTTGTTTATCTGAACTACGACTTCCTGAACGGAAGGGAGGGAGCCCACGTTTCTATATCGGGTATGTCGGGAGTAGCCACCAAGACCTCCTACGCCCTCTTCCTTCTCTACTCAATATTCCAGAAGGCGGACGACAGGAATAGGATACACGGACTCATCTTCAACGTTAAGGGAAAGGACCTCCTCTGGATAGACAAGAAGAACAAGAAGTTCGGGAAGAACTTTGAAGAAGACTTCATGAAAATGGGTCTTGAACCAAAGCCCTTCGGAAATGTTGGCTTCTTCGCCCCTCCCGAGATGCCGGGAAGTAACGTACCAGCTACAAAGGACAGGCTTGACAGCGTTCAGCCCTACTGCTGGAGTATGAAGGAGTTTGCCCAGGAGGGGCTCCTGAGGTTCCTCTTCGCGGAGGGAGACGAGGGCACCTCGTCCCTCCACTACGTTATAGACAGGGTCTCGGAGAAACTACAACAGCTTGCGAAGGACAGCCCTCCCGACATACTCATTGACGAGAATGGCAGGGAGATAGGAAGCCTTCAGGAGCTCCTGAACATCCTCTAC
>JALSTO010000089.1 GCA_026983685.1 Aquificaceae bacterium
TGACGAAGTTCGCAACATCCCCTCCGCTTTCACTCAGAAGGTCTCTTTCCAAAAACTCTTCAGCCCCCATACCGAGGGTTCTCTCTTCAAGGAACTCTATGAGGGACTCAATCAGACTGAGAGCCTGCCCGATCTCAACATCGGTAGGGTCGCTCATAACACCACCCGGAAGTGAGTAGGATGTGTGAGGCCACTGCCCTCCGAAGAGGGCTATAACCTTTATCGGTTTTTTGCTCGCCTCAACAGCATCTATCCAGACCTCGCCCCTCAGGGGCTCGTAGAGCTTCCTCAGAGAGGGTTCAAGCTTGATAAGGTCGGGGAGAAGGTAAAGGTAAAACCACCTTATGTGGTTCTGAATTATCTCAGAGAGATGGGTAATAGCCCTTATACTCTTAGCCTTTTCCGTGATTTTTACCTCAACCCCTTCCCTCTCATAGATGTCCTCAAGAGCTCTGGTAGTTGCCATAAGATGGGCATGCCCACATATACCGCACACTCGGGGAGTCAGGACCAAGGTATCCAGGGCGGGCTTCCCCTCCAGAAATTTCTCAAAGCCTCTGTAATTCAGGGCGGAAACGAAGGCATCCGCAACTACGCCGTCCTTCCAACGGAGCTTGAGCTCAATCTCTCCCTCAACCCTGTTGAGAACCCTTCTCTCTACTCTCATCTATCAGCCTTCCCTTCAGCCTTTCTGGAGCAAAGCTCTTTGCAACTCCCGATATCAGTATGTAAGCCCTCTTTCCAACACCCAGGGGGAGCTCTTCGGGAAGATTCATAACGTGTTTAGTCTTGAAGAATCCTTCCCGAGGAAAGTCGTACTCGGTACAGCCAACGCAGGGCATACCCGCCCTCGTCTTTGAGCTCACACCGTTCCAGAGGATTCTGTTGCAGGAAGAGTGGGTCATAGGTCCCCTGCATCCAAAGTGATAGAACAGACACCCCTCTTTCCTTCCAAGCTCCTCAGCCTCCACCTTCCACTCAAAGTACTCGTTCCTTATACATCCGTGGTGGGTCAGGTAGGAGTATATCTCAAGAGGTCTTCCGAGCTCGTCTAAAGCTATCCTCCTTCCCCTTCTTATCTGGTTGAGAACATAGGTAAGCCAAGAGGGATGGGCTGGACATCCCGATATGTTTATCACCGGATAACCCTCCTTGGTGCGAAAGCCCTTTCCAAGAAGACCTCCTACACGCAAAAAGCGGAACTGAAGACCTGAAACGCTTTCGTCCGCTTTGGCTGGAATGTTCCCGAACACCGCACAGTTTCCAAGGGCTATAACGTACCTCGCTTTCGTGGAAAGCTTCTTCACCACCTCTGCGAAGCTCTTCCCGCCTATCTTTCTCAGTTTAGGACCTACAGCCCCCTCCAGGATAAAGATGTCCAGCTCCTCTTTTCCCGCTAAGACCCCTTTTACAGCCTCCTCCTCGCTTCTTTCCCAGGTGATGGCGGGATGGAAAAGGACCTCAAAGCTGGAGAGGATTTCGTGGGCTGAAGGGTTCTCCGCACACAGAAAAGACTGAGTGTTTCCACTGCACGAGAGTCCCTGGAGCCAGAGAAGCTTCATGCTACCTTAATAATATGCGCTGTCTGATCAACTACAAGAGCGTGGAAAAGCCCCTCCCCTTTGAGGACCTGACCGTTGAGATCGGTTTCGGGAGCGGGGATTTCCTTATCAAGCTCGCCAAGGAAGACCCAAAGGGGAGGTTCTTGGGTTTTGAGCTCTCGGGAGTGGCGATTGAAAAGCTCCTCAGGAGGGTAAAGAGGGAGGGACTTGAGAATATCTTCTGCACAAGGCTTGATGCTTACTGGGGCTTTTACCTTCTTCTCAAAGACTCCTCTGTCAGGAAGATATACATGAACTATCCAGACCCCTGGTTCAAGAAGAGGGACATAAAGAGGAGGCTCACGAAAAGGGAGAACCTCTACCTATTTCACAGAAAACTGAAAGAAGGGGGAACTATAGAGATAAGAACGGATCACTACCCCTTCCTTGAGTTTACCCTGGAAGAGGCAAGCTCCCTCGGTGGGTTCAGCTCTTACCTTGAGGAGCTTGATACAAGCCAACCCTTGACTAAATACGAGAAGAGATGGCTCTCAATGGGAAAGAAGATTTACAGGCTCAGGCTTGTAAAGAGAGGTAAAACCCTTATAATTCCAGAGCTCAGGAAGATAAAGGAGGTGAAGGACTTGTTCCCCCATAAGGTTGAGAAAAGGGAGCCCGACCTTTTAGCCCTGGAAGGCAGAGAGTACAGACTCTCGGAAAGGGTTCATCTGAAGTTTTTCAGTAGCTATGAAGGTAAAGGGAAGAAGCTGATTGAAGCTCTGCTATCGGAAGAGGGCTTTGTTCAGAAGTTCTTTGTTGAGGTCAGAAAGAAAGGAAACTACTGGATAATTGATATATCACCTCATAGTCAGGTATTCAGAACGGAAAACCTAAGGAAGGTTCTGGAGCTTGTAGCTAAGGAAGGCTTCAAACCATGATCTCGTTTATGCCCTCACACTTCATTATCTTTGAGAAGACCGTGCTTATTATGTAGTCCGAGAGCTTTACCACTTCTATCTGGAGCTTGTGAGCTACGTAAAATCCCTCCCTTGGGAGCTTCTCCGCAACATACTCAACTATATCCCTGCCGTTTATCTCAATGCTCTCCTTCTTTGATATCCACCCCTTCTTGTATCTGAACTGGGTATTGTAAACTACGTTGTGGGCACCGGCGAGGGGTATGTCCCAGAGTATTACGGGATAGACGGTCATGTTCAGCTTTATTCCCAGTATGTTAATGTACTTGTATATCCTGAGCCAGTTGACCATGCACCTGTCCTTCTCACACTCCTCTATGAGATGGGTCTCCTCGTTGTAGGCGAAGTGATGCTCAAGTATGCACATGAATCTCTTTTCGTTTCTGCCGAGCCATCTCCTCAGCCTCTCCACATCCTCATCGGGAGCCGGGTCTATGCTGGAGAGAAACTTTCTTATGTTGAAGCTGAACTCTTCAACCTGCTCCATGGCTACGCCCCCTTCTTTAAAATTTTGCCCTCAGCCCCCGAGACTTCCAATCCTTAACTTTAATACCTTCATAAAAGGGACTAATACTCTATCGCTTTACCTATCAGGAGCTCTTTTACCTTTCTCTCAATGCCCTCCGCATCAATCCCAACAATATTCCTGAGGAGATTCTGATTCCCATGCTCTACGAACCTGTCGGGCACACCGAGGTTGACAACCTTTTTGAGTATTCCCTTTCTTGCAAGGAATTCAAGCACTCCGGAGCCAAAGCCACCTACAACCGTGTTGTCCTCAACCGTGAGGAAGACCTCGTACCTGCTGACGAGCTTGATGAGCATCTCCTCATCCATAGGCTTGACGAACCTGGCGTTCACAACACCTACCTTTATCCCTTCTTTGTAGAGCTTCTCCGCGGCTTTGAGAGCCTGATAAACAGGATAACCGACTGCAAGGATCACGAGCTCCTCTCCCTCCAAAAGCTCTTCCCAGCTTCCTATCTCAATTTCTTCAAAGCCTTCAGTCGGAACGCCGTAGGCTGGACCTCTCGGGTACCTGACAGCGAAGGGCCTCCCACTGTTCACCGCTGTGTAGAGGAGGTTTCTCAGCTCCTGCTCATCCTTGGGTGCACTCACCAC